>CAZDUP010000082.1:0-8793 GCA_964508625.1 uncultured Thermodesulfobacteriota bacterium | reverse complement strand
GCTGCGACGTACATGAAGAGTACGACTCGCTCCTCGCTTCCTCGACGCCTTGCATCTGGACCTTTTTGAGCAGCCTGAGGAAATTGGAGTAGCATGGACGGCAGCCTCATAAACATACACGCGGTGCTTCCGCGCTCAAAGGTAAACGGGCCAGGCACGAGGCTCGTGGTCTTTTTTCAGGGGTGCAGCAGGGGTTGCAGGGGCTGCTTCAACCCGGAGACGCATTCGTTCGACACAAGGGAGCTGGCAAGCGCGTCAAGCCTGCTTGACGTATACGTACGTGCCGCTATAGAAGGCATGACAGTAAGCGGAGGCGAGCCTTTTCTGCAGCCCGTTGGTCTTAAGACCCTGCTTGAGACGGCAAAAGGGCGCGGCCTATCCACCGTCGTATATACCGGGTTTACGTTAGAGGAGCTCAGGCAAGACCCCTTTGCTTTCGCGTGCCTTGGTTACATCGACGTGCTCATTGACGGGCCGTATGACGCCTCAAGGCCCGAGAGGACGCTCCTGGCGCGCGGCTCTACGAACCAGCGCTTTCATTTCTTTACTGACCGCTATTCTCTCGACGACTTCATCATGCCGGGCAGGGCAGAGGTCTTCATAGGCGCTGACGGGACAGTGAGGGAGACGGGTTTCAGCAGGGTTGCCCAACAGGCGCTTTAAACTGTGGGAAACTCTGATTGAAAAGATGAGATTGCTTCGCTTCGCTCGCAATGACGAGCCGATGATTAAATGGACTTATTGAGCAGCCGCCTTAAACTATGAGCAGTCTTGATATCCAGCGGCAGTACCTCGCGACCGCGAGGGAGACGCACGACAACGCGGTAATAAGAAGCCTTGTGGTCAGGGCAGGCAGGGAACTGCCCAAGACCGCGGAGGCCCTCGATCTATTTACTCTCGCCTTCGAGCTCCTCTCGCGCATAGAGGACGCGAGGGAAAAACGGCTCGCAACGCTCGATTTTGCCCGCGAGCTCCCCTTTACGCCTCTCTTCGAAAACCTGTATTCAAAGGTGATGGAGGCGGCGATAATCGCCGCCGATTCGCTCGATGAGGCCAACAGGCGCACCACCGAGCTCATGAGGCTGGCCGAAGAGCTGCCAAAGGCCGAAGAGTTCCTGCCATTGAGGCTCCTTGCCTGGAGGCTTGCCATGGGCCTGCCTGACAGGCCGAGGTTTGCGGAGCCCAACCTCCCCAAGATAGCCCACGAGCTTCCAAAGCAGAGCGACATATCCTTTTTCGCGAGCTATGCCCTCCTCGGCATCGCGCGCTCAGCGCCCAAGGACGGCCCATTCGAGGCGGTCTACAGGGAGGCCATCGACCTCGCAATAAAGGCGGCGCACGTCCTCGAGCCCTACTACCGAAGGTACGCCCTCGTCTGCATACATGACGAGCTGCCGAAGACCGCTGAGTTCGCTGACATCGCGGCAAAGGCCATGGAAGAGGCCTTCAAGGCCACGATGGAGATGGCCGACGAGTTCGCCCGCGAGTTCTGCCTCCTTGAGCTATTCCAGCTCGTGCCAAAGAAGAGGGACTTCCATCCGCTTTTGCAGAACGTGCTTGAGCAGGCCCTCTCTTTCTTCACAGTGCGCAAATGGATGGAGGACGTGGACGTCCTCGACGTCGTTGACTACGTGCTATCGGCTGAGGAACAGGCCATAACCGACTCGAAGAAGAACCGCTTTTCGCGCGAGAAGTATGCTCACATGCTATCAAAGGAGCTCGAGGTCTTCGGAGGCTCGCTGAACGATACGCGCTTTGCCGAGACATTGAGGCCCTATACCCACGTCTGGGTGCGGCCGAAGGAGCTCCGTGAATCGGTAAAGAAGGTAGTTGACAGGCTCGAGTCATTGAAGGACATCTATCACGGCGCAGAGGTCGAGAGGCCTGTCTTCATGGCAGAGGAGCACACCGGTTACGCCGGGGCGCTCAAGCGGAGCAAGGACGCGGTAGCGCCAGGCGAGTGCATCGCTATAGACCTCGGGGCCACGAACACAGTCATCATGAGGAAGAAAAAGGACGAGGCCCCTGACTTCGTACACCTCGGCAACATCAACAGGCATTATGACAACATATGCGTGGTGCCCACCCTCTTAAGCCCAGATACCAATAACATCGGCGCAGAGGCGACGGGCTCAGGCACCATTGCCAACATAAAGCAGATGCTCCTCGAGGCCAACCCCAAGGGCAGGGAGCACATGGAGAGGTTTATACGTATCCTCCACCAGCACTTGAAAAAGGCGACCGCGAGCACGGGCTGGTTCTCGCTCAAGCCCAGGAGCGCGGCTGACGTAGTCTACATAACCGAGCCAGTCGGCTACCAGGACTACAGCTCGGCCATAATGTCGATAGCCGGAAAGGACATGAAGGGCACGAAGGTCGAGCTCATCGAAGAGCCGCTGGCAGCTGCGGCAGGTTACCAGGTAGTGGACGAGCGTGACAAGCTCGTGATGATAATAGACTTCGGCGGCAGCACCCTGAACACCATGCTCCTCAGGCTCAACGTGAACGAGGTCCACGTAGTGGCCAAGCCGGAGAGGGCGCTCATGCTCGGAGGCCAGGACATAGACCTGTGGCTCGCGGAGCACCTCGGCGCGAAGGCCGGGCTCTCAGGAGAGGCCGGTTACAACCTGAGGCTCGCGGCAGAAGAGGTCAAGATTAAGCTCTCTGAGAGGAAAGAGGCGCCGTTCATATGGGACGGCAGGGAGGTACTGAAGGTCACGAGGGACGACCTCGAGGAGATGTTAGAGGAAAAGGAGTTCTACAAGTCAGTTGACAGGAGCATATTGAACGTCCTCAAGAGGGCTGAGAAGGTGGGGCTCAAAAAGGAGCGCATCGAGGCGATTCTCCTCACTGGCGGCTCGTCCCAGATACCTTCGTTCAAGGAAAAGATCGGCGACATATTCCCGGAGCTCAGGCGAAAGAACCTCATCTACGACCACAGCCCGCTCACTGCCGTTGGCATGGGCGCAGCCTTTTACGGCACGAGGGACGTGACGGACAGGCACCTCGCGGTCGCCTATGCGCTCAGGTACGCGCCGCATGAGAAGGACGTAACGCATTCGTACTGCATAGTCCTGGAGAAGGGCGAGCAGCTACCCCTTGAGAAGTCATTCAGGATGATACCCGCGCGGAAGCTCGGCGAGCAGAAGGAGATAACGATAGAGCTCTTCGAGGTGCCCGAGAGCCTGCTCGTTCGCAGGTGGATAGTCGAGGACGGCGTGGAGTTCCTGAAGCAGGACATAAAAGAGGCCACTGCCCTGGCCCTTGCAGGGCTAAAGCCTGTGACGATACCCTTCGGGGCAGAGGCACCGGAGGATGTGCGCCTCACATTCTGCGTGACATCGGCCGGGGAGGTCGCATTGAAGTACGGCCCTGACGGGAAGACCATCGAGACCGGGCTCAAGCTTCAGTAACTCCGGACCCCACCCCTTTCAAAATCTCCTTTAAATACAATCACTTGTGTTTTAGCTGAGGGCTGCCTCTCCTACTCATCCGTCATGAAAATGTGACCCAGGTCACTTAAAAAAATCCAGGGTTCATTTATAGTCATTTCATAAGCAATCGCCCCTTTTTGGGCTTCATCCAGACCGTTCGCGTGAGTTTACTCCTGACAACCAGGGCTACTTTTCTGAGGAGGTATCTATGAGCAATGAAGTCATTGAAAAGGGGATAGGGCTTGCGCGGGCCGGCCGGTTCGGAGACGCACTTAAGATCTTCGACCAGGACCTCTGCTTTACCCAGCACCCGACGGCGATGTCATACTACGCCGTGAGCCTCGCGAGCACCGAAGGGAACTTCGACAAGGCCATTTCACTCTGCCTCATGGCCGCCGAAAGGGAGTTCTACAACCCGGAAATATACATGAACCTGGGCAGGATATTCCTCCTGAACGGCCAGAAGTCGGTCGCAGTGAGGGCCTTCAGAAAAGGGCTAAAGATAGAAAACGACCATTTCGGGATATTGAGCGAGATGAAGAGGCTCGGCGTCAGGAGAAAGCCGGTGCTGACCTTCCTGCCGCGCCAGAACCCGGTCAACAAATTCCTCGGAATATTGGCTGAACGCATAGCGAGCTGAAGATTTCTAAAGCAGGCTTTCAAGCCCCGCGTCGAAAGACGCGGGGCTTTTTTGTTGCCATTGCGGTGCGTCACTCCAATATACGCACCTTCATCTCGACCCTCGCGTCAGGCAGGTATGGAAGGTCCCTTCCGAGCGGGAGCCCTGCTATCCTGTCTACCACGTCCATGCCCTTTGTGACCTCGCCGAATGCCGTGAACTGGCCGTCAAGGAAGGGGGAGTCCTTTATAACTATGAAGAACTGGGAGCCTGCGCTGTCCGGGTCCTGGAACCGCGCCATCGAGACTATGCCCCTTTTGTGCGGGGTATCGTTGAACTCGGCAGGCACTGTCCAGCCAGGGCCGCCCATGCCGAACCTGCGCTTGTCAGGGCAGCATCCGGTATAGGTATTCCAGTTGATCTTCGTGTACGGGTCGCCGCCCTGCACCTTGAAGCCGGGTACGACCTTGTGGAAGATGGTGCCGTCGTAGAAGCCGTCTTTAGCGAGCCTCAAGAAATTCTCGACGTGCTTTGGAGCCTTGTCAGGGAAGAGCTTTATTTCGATTGCCCCGTGGGCCGTCTCTATTACCGCCCTTGTTTCCTGTCCGGCTTTCTCTGCTGAGCCTGCGGCAACGGGCATGGCCGCTGTCAGGAGCAGTATGAAGAAAAAGTAAATGTGTTTTTTCATGCAGGCCTCCGAATGGTTAAGAGCCTTACTCTTAAACCATATACATCCTTAAGGAGGCATTAATAACGCGTCTGCTGCTGGTTTTTGTACGAGAGGTCTTGATGAGAGGGGATCAGGCCCCGCGCCCCTGGTGGTAGTGGGGGTAGAAGGAAAAAGGGACAGATTTATTTTTTTCTTCGAAAAGAGTCCAGGCCTTTGTTGTTTCGTATGGCTCCCATGCGGTCCAGATGGAGCCGGTCGGCGGCCAGAACAGTTTTTTAATTCCACAAATGGTGGCTGTGCCCACCATTTTGTTTCTACTCTGCCCCTATGCCATCGACCTCTATCGGATCACCGCCCCAATCGGCAGGATAAAGACCATCATTGACATATTTGTGAAATGATGAATACGCCCATTCCACTGGCGAATTGGCTAGCCCGTGCTTCACCGGATTGTAATGTATATATTCGACATGGGCGCGATAGTCTGCTTCATCTCTAATCGTGTGCTCCCAGAACGCCTCTGCCAGATTGTCCCTTCTCTATGTCGTAAACGAGACTTGTTCGGCGCTGCAGCCTCGATTCGTCCTTGCTTTTCTTTGTGAACTCCTTTTTGATCAACGCCCATCTGGTCGAATAATCCGTGTCGCCCTGCGGAAGCGCCCATTTGCATGAATGTGGTCGGGGAGAATGACCCACGCCGTGACATCAAAAGGCCTGTCCCGCTGAACGTCCAGGATGATTTCTTCGAGAGCTTCTATGCCTTTATCGAGGCAAAGAATGGGCTGGCGCATATAAGTAACAACTGTAAAAAAGTACGTGCTCCCCTCTCGCGATCTTCTAAAATCAGGCATGTGGGTTAAATGGTGGGCACAGCCCACCCTACATAAGGATGAAAAACAAAGATTACAAAATGTTGTATAACATATTTCAATATCGATTTAAACCGGCTCGGGTTGATTTTGCCTTGAGTGGATGTCGTTGAGGGGGGATCAGGCCCCGCGCCCTTGGTGGTAGTGGGGGGTAGAGGGCGCGGGGCCTGGGAGTGAGAACTGCGGAGAAAGTCTTTTCAACCTCCTTTAGAGAGACTGAATCTGTATTGAAGCCGGGCCCTTGGGCTACATCCTTTCAGGAGGCAGCGGCGGGGGCGACTGTCTTTCAGGCGGAAGCGGCGGAGGCACGGGGACCGGTTTTTCGCCGAGCACCGTTATCTCTATCTCGCACCCCTTGCATGATTTGACCTCGATCTCCAGCTTGTTCTCAGCCAGGAGGTTTACGTCGTACTCGACTTTCGATATGTTCTTATGGATGTCCTTGCGCTTCGATATGTCGCGGTCGTTGAGCTCGATATCCACCTTTGCGGCCCTCGATTTCTTGCCTGAGTCGCCGCCGTTCTTGACGATTACCTTGCCGCTGCCCGGCACAGGGGCCGTGAACTTTAACTTGGCCTCCTTGTCGCCGTGGTGCTCCTTTTTTGTCTTTGCCACGTAGACCGGGCCATAGATAGGC
Organism: uncultured Thermodesulfobacteriota bacterium; assembly: GCA_964508625.1. Lineage (GTDB taxonomy): Bacteria > Desulfobacterota > GWC2-55-46 > GWC2-55-46 > GWC2-55-46 > UBA5799. The sequence continues at coordinate 2,564 of CAZDUP010000082.1, read as the reverse complement.
ACCAACTCTGCCGTTGCGACCCCTGAAGCTGCAAACAGGAACAGTGTGGATACTGCCAGAAATCTGCTGAATCTCTTCATGGCCCAGCGCCTCCTTCAAAGAAGTCCGACACAGCTCTGTTATAGCACCGGATTAAACAACGGACAGTGACCCTGGTCACCTGGAAGTTGACAGATTCAACATGGCGTTGACCCCTGTAATGCTGCAAGCCGTTGAATTATGAAGAAATTTCAACAAAGTGCATCCCTTGCGCCTTGAGATAGGATAAGATAAAGGGGCGTGTGATATTGGTATGGAGAGATGCCTTTGAATATACCGGGATTCCCTGAATTTATTGAGCTTACGATAGAGGCGAGGGGGTTTCTGCACCCGTTCTTCAAGTCCCTCGAGCCTCAGATATCGGAATTCGTCTTCGCCAACCTCTACCTCTTCAGGGGCGTTCACAATTACAGGCTCTCGATGCTTCCGGGCACGAGCCCTGTCATCGCCGGAAACGACCGGGGCAGGACATTTTTCATGCTCCCCGGCGGACTGCCTTCTGAGGAGGTCTTGAAAGTACTCTTCGAGCGCTTCTCGTTCATGAAATGCGTGACCGGGGAGGACGCAAAGAGGCTCTCTGCCCTCGGATACGAGACATGGGAGGACAGGGACAACTTCGATTACATATATTCAAGGGCAGACCTCGCCACGCTTGCCGGACGGAGGTTCCATAAGAAGAAGAACCTTGTCAATGCCTTCGTAGGCTCGTACAGCTGCGAAGCGAGGCCGCTCATCGACAAATACATGGAAGCCGCCCGCTCGGTGCTCGAGGCGTGGAGGGCCGGTCAGAGCGAGCCGGGCGACTACGTCGCAGCGAAAGAATCATTAGAGCTCACCGAGAGGCTGGGTCTCTGCGGCGCAATATACTTCGTGGATGGAAGGGCTGCGGCATATACGCTCGGAGAAGAGTTGAACAGCTCGACCTTTGTCGTTCACTTCGAGAAAGGCGTGCCGGGTTACAAGGGCCTGATGCAGTTCGTGAACAAGAGCTTCGCGTCGATACTGCCGGATAAGTACGTGTTGATAAACAGGGAGCAGGACCTCGGGGACGAGGGCATGCGCAGGGCAAAGGAGAGCTACAGGCCGGTTGGCTTCGTAAAGAAATACGGGGCAGCCGCCGGAAAGCAGGCCTGAGGCGGCAACATGCTGATTTAAAAAAGATATTTTATCTCCAAGTATCCTGTTGACTTTCCCATGCGGAAATATTACTAATACGCCCCTCAATCCTCATTATCCCGCTTACAGGAGTCTTCACGTCATGGAGCTCAAGTTTTTTCTCGCTATCGCGGTCTTTGTGGTGGTCTATGCGCTTCTCATCTGGGACAAGCTCAACAGGGCCGTTGTAGCGCTCCTCGGGGCCTCTGCGCTCATCGTCCTTGGCGTCTTGAATCAGGAAGCCGCGGTCCACGGAATCGACTTCAACACCATAGGCCTCCTCATAGGCATGATGCTCATCGTCTTCATCTGCCAGAAGACCGGCATGTTCCAGTACGTCGCCATAAAGGCGGCAAAGGCATCGAAGGGAGACCCGTGGAAGATACTCATCGCGCTCTCATTCGTGACCGCTCTCTTGTCAGCCCTGCTCGACAACGTCACCACGGTACTCCTTACCGTGCCCATAACCCTTCTCATAACAGAGGAGCTCGAGGTAAACCCGTACCCCTTCCTGGTCTCGCAGATACTAATGTCCAACATAGGCGGAACAGCGACCCTCATAGGCGACCCGCCGAACATCATGATAGGCAGCGCAACTGGCCTCACCTTCATGGACTTCGTCTTCGGCGTTGGCCCGGTGATACCCATTATAGTCCTGGCGACCCTCATACCGCTGAAGTTCATGTACTCGAAGTCTTTCAAAGTATCGGATGACAAGAAGAAGAGGATAATGGCGTTCAAGGAGAGGGAGGCGTTGACCGATATCCCGCTCCTCAAGAAATGCCTCGTGGTCCTCGCAGGCGTCATCGGCGGCTTCATGCTCCAGAGGCAGCTCCACCTCGAGCCAGCGACAATAGCCCTTTTCGGCGCGGCGGTCCTTCTGCTGATATCCAAGGAAGACCTGCACAGCGTCATGGAGAAGGTCGAGTGGACATCCATATTCTTCTTCATAGGACTCTTCATCGTCGTCCACAGCCTCATAGAGGTCGGCTTCATAAAGATGCTCGCTGACATGATGCTCGAGGTGACCGGCGGCGAGATGGCCACGACCGGCTACGTGATACTCTGGGGCTCGGCAATTGCCTCGTCAATAGTCGACAACATACCTTTTGTCGCTACCATGATACCGTTGATAAAGGACATGGCCCCGGCCTTCGGCGGGGATGCGGCCGTTCTCCCGCTCTGGTGGGCGCTCTCTCTGGGCGCGTGCCTCGGCGGCAACGGCACGATAATAGGCGCGTCGGCAAACGTTGTAGTCTCTGGAATAGCGCACAGGAACGGGCACGAGATGAAGTTCTTCAAATTCATGCTCATCGCCTATCCCCTGATGCTGCTCTCAATAGCAATCTCGACCGTTTACATGTACCTGA
>CAZDUP010000081.1:0-8845 GCA_964508625.1 uncultured Thermodesulfobacteriota bacterium | reverse complement strand
ATAGAACCTGAGAGATTTTACATACGACGAGCTCCTTGCCGAGGTCGCCAGCCTCGGAGAGAAGCCTTACAGGGCCGAGCAGATAATGCGCTGGGTCTTTGCAAGGCGCGCTTCTGTTTTTGACTCCATGACCGATATCTCCAAGGCATTCAGGGAGCGGCTTGCTTCAGATTACTGCATAAAGGGCAACACCCTTATAGACGTAAGGCGCTCTGAGGACGGCACGCGCAAATTCCTCTCCGAGCTTGAAGACTCTGCCCGCATCGAATCGGTGCTGATCCCTGAAACTGACAGATTGACTCTCTGCGTTTCTTCCCAGGCAGGCTGCGCCCTCGGGTGCAGGTTCTGCATGACGGGCATGACAGGCTTTGTCCGCAACCTCACGCTCGCCGAGCTTGCCGGACAGGTCTTCTCGGCATACGAGATACTCGACGAGGGCGAGAGCATAACGAATATTGTCCTCATGGGCATGGGAGAGCCGCTCGCCAACTACGACAACGTCGTGAGGTTCTTGAGCGTGTTAACGGGAAATCTCGGATTCAACTTCTCTCACAACAAGGTCACGCTCTCGACCGCAGGGCTTGTGCCCGCCATAGTAAAGTTGGGGCAGGAAGAGACTTATGTCAACCTGGCCGTCTCGCTCAACGCTACGACCGATGAGGTCAGGGACCGGCTCATGCCAATAAACAGGAAGTACCCGATAAAGGAGCTTATCGCCAGCCTCAGGACCTATCCCTTGAAATCCCGCAAGTACATAACGATAGAGTACGTGATGATAGCGGGCGTCAATGATAGTGACGAGGACGCGAGGCGTCTGGTAAGGCTCCTTCGCGGCATCCCGTGCAAGGTGAACCTCATACCCTTCAACCCCTTCCCCGGCTCGGAGTTCAAGCGGCCCTCTGAAGAGAGCGTCAACGCCTTTCATTCATTCGTAAAGAGATCCGGCTACACGGTCATAGTGCGATCGAGCAAGGGCGCGGAGATACAGGCGGCCTGCGGGCAGTTGAGGGGTGCCTATCCGGGTTAAGCAGGCTGCTGAAAAAGGCCCATCTGCTTTGTTATCATCGTCGCTCGTCACTGCGGCGTACATGAAGAGTACGCCTCATTCCTCGCTCCTCGATGCCTCGCATCTGGACCTTTTTGAGCAGCCTGAAGTACAGGTGAGAGTCAGTACCAGCCTTAAGAATCAAAGATTTCTTAAACCCCTCCTTTATCATGGGCCTTGACCCATCAAGGCCGTAAATGTTACAAATTACGGGTTATGCGAGTCTATTCGCCCATTTCGCTTCAGTTGAAGGAGACGTATATATGAAAGTCGTAGGAGTAATAGGAGGCAGCGGCCTCTACGAAATGGAAGGCCTCAAGGACGTGTCATCCGTGAAGGTCACGACCCCTTTCGGCGAACCATCAGACGAGTTTGTCACAGGCATGCTCGGCGACGTCAAGATGATATTCCTGCCCAGGCACGGCAGGGGGCACAGGTTCCTGCCCTCTGAGGTGAACTACAGGGCGAACATATACGGCATGAAAAAGCTCGGCGCCGAGTGGGTCATATCGGTCTCGGCCGTGGGCAGCATGAAGGAAGAGATACAGCCCGGCCACATCGTCATAGTGGACCAGTTCTTCGACAGGACAAAGGGCAGGGTGTCGAGCTTCTACGGCAACGGAGTCGTCGGCCACGTCGAGTTCGCTGACCCGGTCTGCCCTGGCTTGAGCAAGGTCCTTCACAAGGCGGCTAAAGAGGCAGGCGCTACAGTGCACATGGGCGGCACCTACATATGCATAGAGGGGCCGCAGTTCTCTACAAGGGCCGAGTCAAAGATATACAGGAGCTGGGGCGTGGACGTAATAGGCATGACCAACGCCACAGAGGCCAAGCTCGCTCGTGAGGCCGAGCTCTGCTACTCGACCGTTGCCCTCTCGACAGACTACGACTGCTGGCACGAGACAGAGGAGTCTGTAACCGTTGAGGCGATAATAGCGACCCTCAAGGCAAACGTCGCCATGGCAAAGGAGATAATAAGAAAGGCAGTTCCGGCCATAGGCTCTGAGAGGGCCTGCAAATGCCCGAGCGCCGTCAAGTACGCTACCATTACAGATCCAAAGACGATTCCCGATAAGACAAGGGAGGCTCTCGACCTCCTCTTAGGAAAGTACCTGATACCTCAAAAAACAGTCTAAGGAGCAGTGGATGCCTGAGATTCTCGTTGTCGGCTCGGTCGCCTTTGATTCGGTCGAGACCCCTTTTGGCAAGGCCGATGAGGTGCTCGGCGGCTCTGCCACGTACTTCTCAACCTCCGCAAGTTTTTTCACAGGCGTCAACCTCGTCGCGGTCGTGGGCGAAGACTTCCCGGACAGCCACATCACCTCCCTTTCAAATAAGGGCATAAACATAGGCGGCTTGAAGAAGGTGCCTGGCAAGACGTTCAGGTGGAAGGGCTACTACGGCTATGACCTCAACCAGGCGCACACGCTGGAGACGCACCTCAATGTCTTCAGCAGCTTCAACCCAGAGGTGCCTGAGGATTACAGGGATATCCCCTTCGTCTTTCTCGCTAACATAGACCCCGAGCTCCAGATGAAGGTATTGGAGCAGGTCAAGAAGCCGAGGTTCGTGGCGTGCGACACCATGAACTTCTGGATAGAGGGCAAGCCGGATGCATTGAAGGCGCTCCTCAAAAAGGTAGACCTCTTTGTCATTAACGAGGGAGAGGCAAGGGAGCTCTCCGGAGAGGCGAGCCTTGTGAAGGCCGCGAAGGTAATACAGGGCTACGGCCCGAAGACGCTCATCATAAAGCGCGGAGAGTACGGCTCGCTCATGTTCAGCGGCGGTACCATGTTCTCATCCCCCGCGTATCCTCTTGAAGAGGTCTTTGACCCGACTGGCGCAGGAGACACCTTTGCCGGAGGGCTCATGGGCTATCTGGCGGCAACCGGCGAGATAACAGAAGACAATATCAGGAAGGCCATAATCTTCGGCTCGGTCATGGCGTCGTTCAATGTCGAGGCCTTCAGCCTCGAGAGGCTCAATACCCTGACGCTCCCCGAGATAAAGAGCCGCTACAGCGAATTTAAGCAATTGACCCATTTTGAAGATATATGATATAATTCAACAACTTACAGGATTGTGCCATGAATAGGTTACCAAGAGTCCTGCTTGCCGCGACGCTCATCTTCGGCCTTAGCGCCTGCGGTCCGTCCCTGGCCAAAAGAAAAGACCAGGCCGACATCCATTACAGGCTCGGAGAGGTCCACCTGAGGGACAGGAACCTTGCCGACGCGCTCAAGGAGCTTACAAAGGCCATCGAGCTCTACCCTGATAACGCGGGCTACCACAATGCCCTGGGCCTTGCCTATTTCATGAAGGGCATGTACCCGGAAGCGCACAAATCCTATGACAGGGCGGTCTCCATAGACCCCAAGCTCTCGGATGCCTATCTCAACAAGTCTGCGCTTTACATCACTGAACGAAAGTGGGACGGCGCGATAAAATCGGCCCAGGAGGCGACCAAGAACATCTTCTACAGGACACCTGAGTACGCCTATTACAACATTGGCGTGGCGTACTATAACAAAGAAGATTACGCAAGCTCGATCGATAATTTGAGGCGCGCCGTGAAGGCGAACTATAATTACGCGCCAGCTCATTACCAGATGGGCATTGTGCTCGAGAAGACCGACAAATTAAAGGAAGCCGTCGAATCGTACAAGGCTGCGGTGGTTGTATCGCCGTCCTACCTCGACGCTTACTTCAGCCTCGGCATGGCCCTCGCAAAGTCAAAGGACAAGGCAGGGGCCCAGAAGGCGTTCGAGAAGGTCATCGAGATAGCGCCAGCGAGCGACAAGGGGCAATCGGCCAGGGAGTATATCAAGCTAATAAAGTAATGCCGACCGAAAGACCGGATAGATGAAACAAGCCTAATCAGGCCTGGAAGGAAGATTTTCTCCGGGCCGCAGCGGAAAGGCATGCAGCGTTTCCGTTCTCATCAGAGGAAAAGAGATATGGAAAGTCCCGGCGAATATCTAAAAAGGGAAAGGGAAATAAGGAGGGTCTCCCTCCAGAAGATACACGAGGCGACCCGCATTCCCATGAAGTTCCTCGAAGCCATAGAGGCTGACCGGTACGAGGGGCTGCCGCACGCGACCTTTATAAAGGGCTTCATAAGGTCGTACTGCAAGGTGCTGGGCGTCGATGAGACAGACGCCGTGCTGCGCTTCGAGATATTCCTCAAGGAAAAGGAAGAGGCTGAGGCTGCGGCGAGCGGTACGAAGCCTGCGAAGGCCTCAACAAAGGCTGTCAAGAGAAAGGCGCAGCAGGGCCCGCCGCTCTCAGAGAGGCTGCCCGCAAAGCTCCGCAAGCACGCGATCGTCGCTGCCGGCATACTCATAATAGTCATCGCCTACGCCTTCTCGATAAAGAAGGACGCCTCGACGGATTACGCGGCAGAGCCTGCTCCACCGGCTGTGACTGAAACGATAGCCGTCCCTGCGCAGCCAGCGCCGGACGCATCTTTCCAGCCTGCGGCAGTTTCTTCTGATCCGGCACAGGCCGGGCAGACAGCCCCGGCAGCAGTTCAGCCTCAAGTGCCGGTACCTGCTGCACAGCCAGTAGCAGCCCCGGCAGACAAGGCCAAGCCGCTGGAGCAGAAAAAGGACGAGGCTGCCAAGCCTGGGGCGGTTCTAAAGGACGGGGCGCAGGACGGGGCAAAGGGTCAGACCCTGACTGCGAGCGCGACCGAGATGGTCTGGATAAAGATAGGCGTTGATGGCGCAGAGCCGGTCGAAGTCCTTTTGAGGGGGGGCGAGAGCTTCACCTGGAAGGCAGCAGAGGGCTTCTCCCTCATAGTCGGCAATGCGGGCGGCGTGGCCCTCACTTACAACGGAAGAGAGATATCAGACCTCGGCCTGCCCGGAGAGGTCGTAAGCCTGAAGCTCCCCTCTGGAAAACAGCAGAGGATAAGGAAGCCAGCGGACAGCCCCTTGAAGGAGCAGCAAGGGCCAGGCACAGCCCCTCAGGGGTTGCCGAGCCTACCAGGGACAGGGAATAATATTAATGCAAAGGCGCCCTGATTCCGCTATACTCATGGCGGATTTCTAAGATAGCAGGGGGGATTCATGGAATCTATAATCAGGTGCAGAAAATGCGGCAAGAAGATGAAAGCCAGCCGCGTTGACGACTACAGGATAAAGTTCTCGTGCAGCTGCGGGTTTTCCGAGTACAAGACCGCCCCTGCTGCCACAAAGGCCATAAACCCTCATTTTTCCAAGGAAAGTCTCCTGCCCCTTACCTTTGACGACAGCGGCAGGTTCATGCTCCAGCAGCAGGCTGACAGGGAACAGAAAGAGATAATCACCCTTGAAGAGATAAGCATGCTCGCCTCTTCGGACTACAACCTCGAACAGGTCCTCAAGGGTGTTGCAGAGAAGACCGCGAGAAGGCTCGGGGTGGACATCTGCTCCATATACCTCTGGGACAACGAGTATCTTGTCTTGAGGGCCACATACGGACTTGCGCAGGAGGCTGTGGGCAAGGCGAGGCTCAAGATAGGCGAGGGCATAACCGGCTCTGCTGTCGAGGCAAGAAAGCCGCTCCTTATCGACGACGTCACGAAGGATGCCCGCTACATGTACTTCCCTGAGACAAAAGAGGAGCAGTACAAGATAAAGACCATGTACTCCTATCCAATATTTTTAGGCGAGAAGCCCTTTGGAGTGCTCAACGCCCAGACCGTCGTAACGCGTGAATTTACCGACGACGAAATATATTTCATGTCCACGATAGCTAACCTCATACTGGGCGCTGTAAAGATGAGGAAGCGCCTGTAGGAATACGCAAAGGCGGTAAGCACACCTTATGTCGCCGCAAAAGCATCTTGAAGGGCCGCCCGGCAGGGCGGCCCTTGTCCTGATAGCCATCCTCCTCATTCTCATCGCTTTTGTCCTCTTTCAGAGAAACCGTATAGTAAAAGAGCCCTCGAAGAGCGCCCTTCAGGAGGAGACCTCTGTCATCGAGGATGAGGCCGAAGAAGAAGAGGGGTTGGACGCGGCCCCCATCCAGGTAACCATCCATATCGCCGGGAGCCCTGCCTCAGAGGCCATCAACGAAGGCGACCTTGAAAGGGCCGAGGAGCTCCTGAGGCAGGATCTCCTTGTTCGTCCGCATGATGAGAGTACGAAAGAGGCGCTTGCGGGCGTGCTCAACGCAAAGGCTATTGAAGAGGACCGCTCCGGCAGCGTTGAAAAAGCCATAGCGATGCTTCAGGAGGCGGTTACTCTTTCAGATGACGCGGCCATAGTGAAGAACCTCGCTGCCATGCTCGCGCGCTCAGGCGAGATGGAGAGGGCGGCCGGGGTCCTCGAGACCATCCCAAAGGACACTGAGGCGAGGGGACAGCTCAAGCTCATCTACAGGGCCATGGGCAGGGAGAGGTACGCGAGTGGGGACATGACCGGCGCCGCCGAGTTCCTCGGCAAGGCGCTCGGATTGGACCCGGCTGACGCGGAGCTTAAAAGGGAGCTTGCCAGGGCAGAGGGAGAGAGGTCAACGGAAGAGTCGATGGGCACGAGGGACGGCAGCCGCTTCCTCGTGAAGTTCGACGGCGGCGAGAACGCGGTGGCCGGACACCTCATAGGCCTTCTCCTGGAAGAGGCCTATATAAAGGTCGGGAGCGACCTTGACCTCAGGCCGCATGGCAGGGTAGAGGCCTTGTTATACACGCGGGAGAGGTTCAGGGACATAACGAGGAGCCCTTCATGGGCAGGCGCAATCTATGACGGCAGGATAAAGATACCGGCCGGAGGCATAACCGAGAAGACTTCAGAGCTTGAGAAGGTGGTCTTCCACGAGTATACCCACGCGGTCGTTCGTGACGCCTCACAGGGCAATGCGCCCGTATGGCTGAACGAGGGCATTGCCCAGTACGAGGAGGGCAGGAGCTCCGCGGAATATTCACGGGTGCTCTCCCAGATAGCCGCCTCGGGCAAGGTGAGGCTCAAGTCGCTCGAGGGGTCGTTCATGGGACTGAAGGCCGAGCAGGCGCAGGTCGCCTATCTCTTGAGCCTTTCGGCAACCGAGTATATCATAAGGGAATTCGGGCTCTTTTCCGTGAGGAACATCCTCGAGAACCTGGGCAAAGGCATGGGCCTGGACGAGGCCATATCAACGGCCCTGGGCCTCTCTTATGCCGACCTGGAGCGCTCCTGGCTCGCCTCCCTCAGGTGACAAAAAATATATTTTGCATTCTCGTGCTTTATGATATAGTGGCGTTTTGAAAACATCCCCTGGAGGAGATGGGAAGATGAGTCTGACAGGTTCTTACAAAAAGGCATTTCTCGTAACTGCATCGATAACCCTTCTTGCGATCGCCGGGTGCGGCGGCGAGAAGAAGCAGGAGGCCGCAGAGCAGCCTCAGCAGGCGCAGCCCGCGGCTGGCGGCCAGCAGCTTCCCGAGGGCCATCCGCCCACGGCGCCGGCAATGGACCAGACTCAGGAGCAGATCAGCAAGGTCCAGCACGCCAATATAAAGACGCAGAAGACGGTCGTGCTCTCTGACGAGGTGAAGAAGAAGTGGACAGAGGCAAAGCTTGAGGTCGTAGACGCTGCCTCGGGCGCGAGCCAGACCATAAGCGTGAAGGTCGGCGGCGATGTGAAGCTCAAGGAGAACGTAAGGCTCAAGGTCGAGTCCCTCGTCCCGGACTACGCCATAGCCGAGAACAGGATCGAGTCAAGGTCCAACGAGGCCAACAACCCGGCCGTGCTCATCGAGCTCAGCGAGAACGGCAAGAGCGTTGCCAGGGGCTGGGTCTTCAGGGACTTCCCTGAGTTCAACTCCTTCCAGGACGCTCGGTTCCCTGTAAGGCTCGTATTGGGCAAGGGACAGGCGGCTGCAAAGAAGTAAATCCGGTCCAGACCGGTCACAAGGCCCCCGGGTGAGATGCCCGGGGGCTTTTTTTGTCTTTAAAGGCTTTGACAAGCGTATGGAAATATGCTTAATTAAAAGGCTCCGGGCGGCTGGTTTTCACTTATAAAGCCCGGCAAATTCGACGTTTTTCGGCCTATGGAGAGGTGACCGAGAGGCTGAAGGTGGCAGTCTCGAAAACTGCTGTGTCGGAAACGGCACCGAGGGTTCAAATCCCTCCCTCTCCGCCAGTTTATTGCAGAGCGCATCAGGGATTTGAAGGCGTCTGAGCGCCGAGCGAATAGCGAGGATGAGGGCGGCAGGGATGCGCCCGAAAGCGAAGACGCGGGGCGTGAGAGAGGAGGCAGGGAGGCCGACGAGCGAAGGCCAAATCCCTCCCTCTCCGCCATAATTTATATGAAACGTATCGAGGGTTCGACAATTTCGCAGGATAGCGAAAATTGAATTTGCGCCGCAGGCGCAAAGCCCTGTAGCGGAGCGGAAGGGTCGAGTCCAGGGATGGACGAGATAATCCCTCCCTCGTCCTTAAAAAATTTAGCAATAAAGAAAGTTCAGGCCAGCACGGAGAGGTGCCCGAGAGGCCGAAGGGGTACGACTGGAAATCGTATATACGGAAACGTATCGAGGGTTCGAATCCCTCCCTCTCCGCCATGATTTTGTTTTTTTCCGTCTTTAGGTGTATACTGATATCCCGGATGACATCCGGGGGAAGAGCTTGCGGGCGGCGTTGATAGCTGGGTCTTGCGCAATGGAGGGCTGCAAACCCCGCCAGGTCCGGAAGGAAGCAACGGTAGCGGTTCCATCCCATGTGCCGCAAGGGTGCCTAGCTATCAACGCTTCCCGCAAGTCTCAATCTGTTTCCCTTTCCTGGCAGGCTGCTGAAAAAGTCCATCTGCTTTGTTGTCATCGTCGCTCGTCACTGCGGC
>CAZDUP010000080.1:6899-8865 GCA_964508625.1 uncultured Thermodesulfobacteriota bacterium | reverse complement strand
GCCCTGTTCTGCAGGCCCGTGCCCACCAGCTTGCCGTGGCTGCCCTTTCCAAGGACCTGTCCGTCAGCCCCGACAATTTCGGAGATGCCATACTCCATGCCGAGGTGGTGCCCCTCATGCATGTCGCATTCCGAGGCGAATGCCACGCGCTCAGCCAGGGCGTAATAGTCGAAGACCCTGCACTGGAAGCTCTCCTCGATGACGCTCCGCTGAAAGTCGTAGAGGGTCTCCGAGGAGGATATCACCGCCTTCAAAGGGAATTTCCTGCCCTGGTTCTTGAGGAATTTGGCGAATATGTACAGGGTCGAGGGATAGCCATCGAGCACGGCGGGCCTGAATTGCCCGAGCTCCTCGAAATACGCCGGCAGGTTGCCGGCGGACAGGTGGAACGAGGAGAGAATGAGCTGGTTGTGCATGTAGTTGCGCCGCCAGAAGGGCGGCTTTTTGCGAGCGAGAGGCACTATGACATTTCCTCTCGCAACGGCTATCCTGTCGCCGCCCCGCGAGAGTGTGCATCCAGCCCACTTGTAGTGCCTGTCAAGCGCCGCATAGGTGAAGTACACCGCCTGACTGTCGTAACAGACCTCGAGAGGAGAGCCGGTCGTGCCGCTGGTGTGACCCGTTTTGATCTCGCCCGGCTTGAAGGCGGTTGATATGAGGTCATTGAATCTCTCCTTTATGGTCTCCTTTGTGAGGAACGGCAGCTTCTGCAGGTCTTCGACCGTGCGTATGTCCGAGGGCTTGAGCCTTCTCTGGTCAAAGACCTCCCTGTAGTAGGGGACAGTTGCATAGGCGTGAGATACAATATCACGGAGCCGTTCGTTCTGGTACTCCCGCAGCACTGAGGGACTGCACCATTGCGTCTTATCAAGAAGACTGGCGTACTTGCTGAAATCCCCGCCGTACCTCTGCCTGTCGAGGACGGCGCTGAACCCGGTCAGCAGCACGTTTTGAAGAAAGACAGGGGACCTGTCGTAAACGCTTTGGAAAAGAGGGTTCAATTTCTCCTCCCGGCGGCGAGCACCGTCGCTTCATACGATTTGATAAGGGCCTTGCCGATTCCTTCCCACGAATATTTCTCTTCCACAAGACTCCTTGCCGCCCGGCCAAGCTCAAGCCTTCTTGCCGGGTTCGAGAGAAGCTCGCAGGTCCTCATTGCGAAACTTTCAGGTTCATCCGCAAGGAGCAAATGCATGCCATTCTTTGCCTCTATGCCCTCGCATCCGATCGAGGTTGAAACAATGGCCTTGCCCATTGCCATTGCGTCAAGGACCTTGAGGCGGGTGCCGCCTCCGACGCGCAGCGGAACTACGTAGACCGAGGCGCTCGAGACGTGCGGGCGTATATCCTGGAGATACCCGGTGACCTCGATGGATGGGTCTTTTTTCGCGGCTGCTGTCAGCTCCGGCGGAGGGTCCTGGCCGACCGCGTAGAATCTGACGCCAGGGACCTTCGACTTTATAATAGGCCAGATGCTCTCTATGAAAAAGAGCACTGCGTCCTTGTTGGCGAACATGTTCATGCCGCCCGTGTAGATGAGGGCAGCCTTCTCATGGGCGTTAGCTGGGCTGAAATAGCCGGTGTCCACGCCGTTCGGCACTATGGATGTCGAGCTGACCCTGGCGATCCCCCGGAATTCCGTCTCATCGACCGACGAGACGAAGACGTTGAGGTCGAATTTCGGGGCCTCTGCCGCCTCGTACCGTCGGATCCTTTCCGTCTGCATGGAAAGGAAGCGCTTCTTGAGCTGGTTTGCCTCGACTGACGCGCGCCGCTCCATGAGCCTCGATTCTATATTGTGGTGTGTCAATACTGCCGGCACGCGGATGTGAGGGCCGTTGAACTGGGCGAGGGCTATGGTGTCGAAATGGACGAGGCTTGTCTCTCCGGTCTGCATAATCTCACGGATCCTCTTGCCGAAGGCACCTGACCGGTGCGCAAGCACGCTGAACGGGAGCGGCGAGAG
>CAZDUP010000080.1:1363-6889 GCA_964508625.1 uncultured Thermodesulfobacteriota bacterium | reverse complement strand
CCCCGTACTTGTGCAAAGCGGAGCGCTTGGGCCACAGGTCGAAGTATTCCACCTCCGCGCAGAACTTCTTGAGCTCGCGGCGGCTCTCATCGATAAGCTCCGGGGTGCCGAGTATGTCACTGTGAACGAAGGCCAGCAGGTGGACGCGGCAGTGCTTTCCGAGTTCCCGTATAATGTTGTAACCCCGCTGGAGCACCCCGCCATGAGGCGGGTAGGGGACTATCTGCGAAAGGAAAAGTACGTTCATCGGCCAGCTGTATTCTCCCCGGCGCGCGCCTTCGTCACGACCTTCTCGGAAAGAGAGGTGTCGTATCGCTCGGCGGAGAAGGCGCTCTTTATGTCAATTGGGTTTTTGCTTTTGAGCACTATGCGCTGCATGAGCTTGAGGGCCGGGGAAAGGGCGCTGATGATGAAAAAGGGTATCCAGAACGCCTTGAGGTCCGGCCTTCCGCCCAGGAGCCTCTTCACAAGTCCCTCGCGCGTGTGCGCCTCGGGCTCGAGAAGGTTTAATACCGGCGGTGCCGAGTCAAAGTCATTGAGGTAGGAAAGGATGACCTCAGCGGCCGTCTGCACCTCGCATATCGGGAGTTTGCTTTTTTTGCTCCCCACGGCAGCATACCAGGGCCCGAGCTCGCGGCCCAGCCTGCCCGGTGGAGTAAACGAACTGAAATCAATTAGCGGCCCAAGCCGGATGAGCCTCATGTCCATTCCACTTTGGCAGCACATCTCCGCAGCTATGCGCTCGGACTCTGCCTTGCCCCATACATAAGGCCCGCGGCCACGGTTGCCGGCATCGACTATCGACGACTCGCTTACCATCCTGCCGTTTCCGGGTTTGAGCACGGCAACGCTGCTGATGTGGACGAATCTTTTTACTCCGGCCTTCGCCGAGGCCTCAATGAGGTTCGTGGTCGCGTCGACCGAGTTGCGCGCGTGCTCGTCCATGCCGCCCGCCGTTTCAGCAGCGCAATGGACAACTGCCCAGGCTCCGTTGAGGATCACTTCCGGGAGCGGCCTGGAGAGGTCGGCCTTGGAGTATCTTACCCCTGGGAGCCTTGATGAGAAGGGGGGGACATGTCTGGAAAGGACGTGGACCGGCCAGCCCTCCTCGCGCAGCTTCGACGCAACAGAGCGCCCGAGAAAGCCGGTGCCGCCTGTGACCACAGCCTCGCCCCTGCCGGGCGCGAGCGGGTTGAGCCTCGCCTCGAGCTCTTCAAGCCTCTTCCGGGCCCCCTGCTCCTGCTCCACAAACGCGCTATTGAGGCTCTCTCCAATGGTCTCGCATATGCCGACGGTATTGAGTATTGCGGCTGGGGAGACCGGAGAGGGCTTCTTCGCCAGTATGCTCGAATAGAAGGCCTCTGTGAGCTCGAAAAGCCCGGGGTAGTTCTTGCGGCCTTTCAAAGCGAGGGTAGCGAACGACCTGGTGGTCTTCACCATCGCCTGAACGGCGCGGCTGTACGGCGCAAGGATTATGGACACGGCCGATGAGCCGGGCCCCACCTCTTTTATGACTATCCCCCGGACGAAGTCGGCCAGGAGAGAGCCGTTTGTACCGACTATCCGGAGGTATGACTCTATGGGACGGCCGCGGAGGGTGACGACGAGGACCCCTGAGACGTCCCCCGCGTCCAGTATGGCCCTGATCTCGCCGTCAGGGTCGACAACTGTTCCGGAAAGCCTTATCTCGCCCTGCCCCCCGGAAAGGTAGTTGAGAAGCGTGTATACCGGGTGCGGGAGGATGTCCATCAACTGGTCCGCCCTTGTGATGTTCTTCCTTACCATGCGGAACGAGAAATAGCTCTCGATGTGGACTATCTTCCCTATCTCATGCAAAGAGGCGCTTACCAGCCTGCACGGCTCCTGAAAGAGCACCTGATGGCCAGGGCATACGCTCAAGCCTTTTTTCTCGGCGAGGCTCAATACCTTCTCAGCCTCTTCGCGCCTTAAAGTGAACGGCTTTTCCACGTACACGTGCGCCCCGTTTTCAAGTGCGGCCATGGCAAGGTCAGTGTGCGTAGCGGGCGGCGTGATGATGTGGACGACATCCGGGCGGACACTGGCAAAAAGCTCTGCAGGCTTGCTGAAGAAAGGGACCTTGTCTGAGATGAAAGGGGCTATCCTGTCAGACGGTCCGAGCGTGTCCGATATGGCCGCGAGCTCGGCAATCTCCGATGAGGTCACCGCCTTTATATGGTTGAGTCCCATCTTGCCGCATCCGATGATAGCGACCCTTAATTTGTTTCCGTATTGTTTACCCTCTTTGTTCATACGCTCTTGAGCTCTCCATTCGTGTGCTTGATGATTTGCATCTATCCGGTATCAGGCCAAGATAAAGGTCCTCGTATTTCTTGACCATGTGGCTGACCATGCACTTGCTCTTGAAAAAACGCCTGCCTTCGAGTCCGAACCGCGCCCTCATGCCTTCATCCCGGACGAGCTTGAGGAGCGCTGAGACGGATTGTTCCGTATTTCGCGGCTCCACTATGAAGCCGCTCTTTCCGTCCTGCACCACATGCATATTCTCGCCGACCCGTGTGGCTACCACGGGCTTTCCAGCGGCCAGGGCCTCTATGACGACCACTGACATCGCCTCCCAGAGGGAGGGCTGATAGAAGATGTCGAAGACGGGCAGGAGCCTCGCAGATGCGTTTTTAACCCAGCCCGTAAAAATTACGGTCTCCTGAAGGCCGAGGCGCCTGGTCTTTTCCTCCAGTTCTCCTCTGAGCGGCCCGTCTCCCGCGACCACGAAGACGAAATCCCCGCTCCGCTCCTTGAGCGCCCTGGCCGTATCGAGAAGATGGTCAAGCCCCTTCTGGGCCGTAAAGGTCGATATGCTGCCGATTATGACCTTTGTCCCGGAGCCGAACCGGTCCCTGAACGCAGGGTCCACCTCAGGCCTGTTCTCCTCGACGCCGTTCCATATGGGGATTATCCTTTTCGAAGGCATGGCGAAGGTCTTCTGGATAGAGGCCTTCTGCTCAACGCCGACAGCGACCAGCCTGTCGGGCACCCGCCAGAACGCCTTCTGAAGCAGATACGAGCCCCTGCCGATGTGCGGGTAATTGCCGAAGTGGAAGGTATGCACGAGCCTGAAGTTCCCGGAAAGAAGCCTGCAAGAGCCCGCATCCATGAGCGATGCCACGTCGTGCGAATGGATTATGTCTATCCTGTCCCGCTCTATAATGCGCCTGAGCTTCCTGAACCGGAGGTATTTCAAATCGAGCAGGGTCTTGACCTCCGGCGCGCCGCTCACACTGAAGCCTTCGCCTAGGAGCTCGGAGCCGATCTCACCCGTGCCCTTTATGTGATAGACCGAGGCGTTGAAAAGGTCCTTGTCAAGGTGCCTGCACAGGTTGGCAACGACCGCTTCGGCGCCGCCGATGTACATGCCCCCGATGGCGAAAAGGACATTGACCCTTTCCCTGCGCCCGCTCAAATGCGCCTCCCGGCAAAGGGCGCGGCAGGCGTGCCGCCCGCTGCCATATGGAAGCCCACGGCCGTGAACAGGCCGAGTATCACGTACAGGTGAGGGTAGTAGACCGCAGAGAGGAAGGCGCCGCCGACAGCGAATGCGATAAGGCTGGAGTTGAGGCATACAAGGAGCCTTCTCTTCGACATCTCGTCCGGCCCGATTGCGCCGAGGGCCTTCATCCTCTTTTCGTTCCTGAATAAATTGGAGAGAATCACGTAGAGCAGGAATATGATGCCAGGTATGCCGAGCTCCCCGAGTATCAGAAAGTAGATGGAGTGAGCCGTCTGCCAGGGCAGGTCTGCCCTGCCTATGCCCTCAGGCCTGTACTCGGTCCCGTATTTCACAGGGAAATGCCCGGCCCCAACTCCCATCAAAGGATTGTCCGCTGCCATCCTCAGAGAAGAACCCCATGCCATGAGCCTGCCTTTGGCTGAGCCCTCTGTCTCGAAGTTCTTAATCGTCTCCATCCTTTCGAAGTAGGTAGCCGGAGCATAGAGCAAAACCGCGACCCCGACAGCGGCAAGCAGGGCTATGCCGAGGAGCTTGCGCCTGCTCTTCACCCACTGGTAGAGCAGGACGCTTGCGAGCGCGAGAGATGCCCCGCGCGATGAAGTGCCTACGACGCACAATATGAGGACCAGGAGCAGGAGCGAGAAGAATATCTTTTTCGTCATGCCGCTCGAATCCTGTATGAGGAAGAGCGCCATTGGGATGGCGATGCAGACCGAAAGCCCGAAGTCGTTGCCGTCGCCCAGGAAGGTGACGTTCTGTATGTAGGGGCGCGACTCAGGGTGCAATATGAGGTCCGGGTTCAGTACGGCGAGCGCAATGTGGATAAGGACGATGACGAGGAAGAGGCCCTTCATCCGCTCAGTCGAGTCTATGGCCTTGAAGATGAGGAAGAAAAAGACATAGTACCCGATTATCTGCTTGAACCTGAACCATGAATAAAAAGTAACGTCCGCGATCAGGATGGATCCGGCTATGAGAAAGAGAAAGAAGATGAGCCATTTCGTGTTCGTCTCCCTCAGCAGGGCCGAATTCAGCCTCCGGTGGGTGAGCGCTGTAAAGGCGAAGACGGCCAGGGGCACGGCCGTGTTCATCTTGAGGGCGTTGACGAGAGGCACGTATGTGCCGGGCCGCACGTACTCGAAGACAAAAGCGATGAGCAGGCCGAAGTATAGGACCGTGGAGACCCTTCCCGGGTCAGCCGCCGCCTGCGCCTTGAGGCCGTATGCAGGGGCAATGCCCCGTTGACTACTTACGCCCGGCCTTTGAAGCAAGCTCTTCATAGATCGTCTCTATGCGCCTTGTGCGCGCCGCAAAATCGAAGTTGGCGATGACGTTTGCCCTTCCCGCAGCCGCCATCCTGTGAAATCTTTCGCGGCTGTCCAGGAATTCGGCTATCTTTACCGCAAGTGTTTCCGGGCTGTTCGGCTCTATCAGAACGCCGGATACATCATCCGAGATGATGTCCGGCGTGCCGCCAACCCTGGTGGCGATGACCGGGACACCCATGGCGAGGGATTCGAGCACCACGTTAGGCAGTCCCTCCGTATACGAAGGCAGCACCATGAGGTCGAGGTCCTGGTAGACTCCGGGCATGTCGTCGAGGTAGCCGGGGAGATGCACTCTGCCTTCGAGGCCGAGGCGGCGTATCTGCGCTCGAAGCGCCTCTTTTTCGGGCCCGTCTCCAACGAGCACGAAATCAGCCTCATACCCCTGCCTCACGACGAGCGATATCGCCTCGATGAAATCAGCGTGCCCTTTTTCTCTGCTGAGCCGTCCGACGCTGCCGATGATCGGTCCCTTTAGCCCTGTCCCTGTCTTACTGCTGAGATACCCTCTGTGCCCCTCGTTCTTGTACTTGCGAGTAACGATAGCGTTGTGCACGAGGCTGAGGCGCGACGGGTCGAAGCCGTCCTGCTCCAGAGAGGCCTTCATCAGTCTGGACACCGCGATAACACGGTCGAACCTCCTTGTTATCTTCTTGTCGAGCGCGATGAGCAGCCTCTCTTTCCGTGAATTCCCTATCCAGCCGTGCAGCGTGG
>CAZDUP010000080.1:0-1353 GCA_964508625.1 uncultured Thermodesulfobacteriota bacterium | reverse complement strand
GCGTGGTGACTATCGGCACCCGGAGCATGCGGGCGGCAAAAAATCCGAGCAGGTCGGATTTCGTCTCATGGGTGTGCAGGATGTCGCACCTGGTCTTTTTCATGAGCCTCATTATGCCCGCTATGATGGATGGATTGTACTGGTGCGAGCTTTCGATCATATGCAGCGGCATTCCCGTCTTTTTTGCCGACTCGATGAAAGGGGAAGTCCCTTTCTCAGAGCTGGTCCTGAAGACGCCGGTATGCATGTCGAACCTGTCCCTGTCAATGTGCGAGAAGGTCTCGAGTATCGTCTTGCCGGGCCCGCCTATCTCAAATGTGTCCCTCAGGTGAAGGACGGTTATCCTGCCGGTCATGTTCTGCCCGCGGCCTTTCGCCCGGCCAGGGCCGGGCGCGCCCTTCTCTGCACGGCGTTTAGCACGCCGGACGGGGCCAGAGAGAGCATAAGGCAAAGGATGCTGCGCAGACTGCAGGGCTCGTAGCCGAGGCTTTTGATAAATGCCGCCCGCGCAAGAGGCGGCCTGCTGTTCCGGAGATAGATCTCTCCAAGGTTCCTGTACTTTCCCGCGAGACGCCGCTTTATTGTCGCGGCCCCGAGCAGGCCTGTTTCCGAAGAGTATCTTTCCACTATCTCAAGGCTCTTTACCGCAATCTCCTCGATCTGCCCCAGGCCGGTAAGCTGGCCCGGACGCTTGCGGGTGTAGAGCAGGGGCGCATCGATGTAAGCGAGAGGGTGCTCCTTCGAGAGCCTCATCCAGAGGTCGTAATCCTCCTGCGTCCTCTGCCCCGGGTTGAACCGCATGCCATCCAGCGCCTTCCTCCTTACCACCATGGAGGACATGTTGATGAAATTGCCTTTGAAGAGAGATTTGAATATGTTCCCGAAATAAAGGTCTGCCTTGTTCGAGCCGTGCGCATCGAGCTCTATGGAGGTCCGCTCCCTGAAAAGGGACTCGAGCCGCTCCCCCTGCGTCCTGAAGATCGAATAGAGTTTCTTTATGCCGTCGCGCTCAAGGACATTGCCGTCCTGGTCTATTGTCTGGAAGTTGGAAAAGACGCCAGCGATGGACGGGAACATCTCAAGGACCTTCACCTGTACGCCGAGCTTTTCCCTGAACCAGACGTCGTCTGAGTCCAGGAAGGCGACATACTCCCCTGTGGCAACATCGAGGCCTGCGTTCCTGGCAACTGAAACGCCCGCATTGCCTTGACGTATAATCCTTATCTTACCTGCGTAGCGCTCCAGGACCGCGTGCGTTCCGTCGGTAGAGCCGTCGTCTATTGCAATGACATCAACGGCGCCGGAGAAGCCCTGGGCCAGCACTGAATCCATAGCCTCGCCCACGTATTTTTC
>CAZDUP010000079.1:7929-8908 GCA_964508625.1 uncultured Thermodesulfobacteriota bacterium | reverse complement strand
CCCAGGTGCGAGAGCGCAGTTGCCGAAAAGCTCTCTGATTGCGGCCTCGAGGTCCTGAGTCCTCTTTTAAAGCAGAGAAGGCTTTACAGGAGAAAGCCTCAGGAAGTCGTAACCCCGCTATTTCCCTGCTATATTTTCGCGAACTTCGATATCGCCAGCAAGTATCGGCTGGTCAAGTACACCAGGGGCGTGAGAAGCCTCCTGGGCACGGCCTATGCCCCGGCAATAGTTCCCGATGCCGTGATAACCTCCATCACGGAGAGGATGGAAGACGGCATCATAATGATGAAGGCCCCGGAGTTCCGTTCAGGCGACGAGGTAATAATCCGGGCAGGGGCCTTCGAGGGCTTCGAGGCCATCTTCGAACGTCCGCTCAACGGGACCGAGAGGGTTTGCATACTCCTTAAAGTCCTTAACGCGAGAATCAACCTGGACAAAGCGCTCCTCGCAAGGCTCTGACAGGTTTTTTTCCGGTGCCGTGTCTTCAGGCGTTTTACGGCATCGCAGTTTCAAATGGATTGCGCTTCGCAAATAGGCTCATCGCAACGGGTGTGAATAATGATTTTGCACCTGAACGGCGGTAGCCTGCCCTGGTCGTAGACTGATGTGCGGAATAGCCGGAATACTCACCCCTGGAGCTCCTGTCCAGGCCGAGAGGCTCAACAGCATGCTCTTCAGCATGGAGCATCGCGGTCCGGACGGTTTCGGAAGCTGGCAGGACGGCAGGATCGCGATAGGACATGCGAGGCTCAGCATAATCGACATCGCCGGCGGCAGGCAGCCCATGTCCAATGAGGACGGGACAGCCTGGATAACCTTCAACGGCGAGATATTCAATTACCTCGAGCTCAGGGAAGAGCTCTTAAGCAGAGGACACAGCTTCTCGACTCACTCTGACACGGAAGTCATACTGCACCTTTACGAGGACTACGGCGAGGGATGCCTTGAGCGCCTGAACGGCCAGTTCGCGTTCGCCATC
>CAZDUP010000079.1:0-7919 GCA_964508625.1 uncultured Thermodesulfobacteriota bacterium | reverse complement strand
ATCTGGGACAAGAAGTGCTCAGAGCTCTTTCTTGCCCGAGACAGAATGGGAATACGCCCCCTGTTCTTTGCAAGTTCAGGGGGCGTTTTCTATTTCGCCTCTGAAATAAAGGCGCTCTTCGCTGGTAGCACCCTGCCGCGCGAGCTGGACACGGATGCCCTTGACGAGATATTCACGTTCTGGTGCAACACCCCTCCGAGGACCGCATTCCGAGGCGTCCACGAGCTTGCCCCGGCGCATTTCCTCAAGGTCAAAAACGGCACCGTCACCTCGAGGCGCTATTGGGATATACCACTTTCGCGCGAGCACAGGGAGATGGGCCTCGAAGAGGCGGCCGAGGGCTTAAGGGAGATCCTCGCCGACTCCACAAGATTGCAGCTCCGCGCAGATGTCCCTGTAGGCGCTTACCTGAGCGGAGGGCTGGATTCCTCAGTGACAACTGCCCTGGCCCGTGGGCTTTCACCTTTAAGGCTCCACACCTTCTCGGTCTCGTTCGAGGACAGGGAATATGACGAGAGCCAATATCAAAAGGAAGTAGCCAGGGCGCTCGGCACCGAGCACCACGAGGTCAGATGCTCTTATGACGACATAAGTGCGGTCTTCCCAAAGGTACTCTGGCACGCGGAAAAACCTATTCTCCGCACAGCTCCTGCGCCTCTCTTCATCCTCTCGAAGCTGGTGCGCGACTCCGGCCTCAAGGTAGTGCTTACCGGTGAAGGAGCCGACGAGATAGCAGGCGGGTATGACATATTCAAGGAGGCCAAGATAAGGCAGTTCTGGGCCAGGTTCCCGGACTCAAGGCTCCGCCCTCTGCTACTCAAGAGGCTCTATCCCTATCTCCCGGCAATTCAGGGCCAGTCCAGCGCATACAGGGAGGCCTTTTTCAACGGGGGCCTCTCGGAGACCTCCGACGTTTTCTTCTCACACAGGCCGAGATGGCAGACCACATCGAAGGTAAAGGGCTTTCTTTCGAGCAATGTCGTGAACTGCGGTGACGGGCCCGAGGAAAAGCTCAGGCGCACCCTGCCTGATGGCTTTGCGGGCTGGCCGGTCCTTGCCAGGGCGCAGTATCTTGAAGGCGCCGGGCTCCTGCCCGGCTATATCCTCTCTTCCCAGGGCGACAGGATGCTCATGGGCAACTCGGTGGAGGGGCGATACCCCTTCCTCGACCACAGGGTCGTGGAATACTGCTCAAGGCTTCCCCTGAATTATAAGCTCAAGGCGCTCGACGAGAAGCACATATTGAAGCTTGCGATGAAGGGTTCCATCCCGGAGTCAGTCACGAAACGCACGAAGCAGCCTTACCTGGCGCCTGACAGCAGGAGCTTTTTCAACTCTTCAAAGACTCCGGATTACGTCGAGGAGCTCCTTTCCGAACGCTGCATCTCCGAGTTCGGCTATTTCAAGCCGCACTCCGTATCACTGCTCGTCAAAAAATGCAAAAGGGGCGGCGCAGTGGGGTTCAAGGACAACATGGCCCTCGTGGGCATACTCTCCACGCAGCTCATCCACAGCCTTTTCATAAAGGAATTCAGGCCGCAGGTCAAAAGCCGCTTGGCGGTATTGCAGGCGGCCCCGCCGGCCCTGAGTCATAGATAAGAACCAGGAGGAGGTTATTTGATGCACGATAAGATAAGGGAATTCATTTTCGAGAACTTTCTTTTCGATTCCGACGGCAAAGAGCTCGACAATGACGCATCTTTCCTGGAGACCGGCATAATAGATTCGACCGGGATGCTCGAGCTGGTCAGCTGGGTCCAGGAGACGTACGGCTTTGAAATAGAGGACACAGAGCTCGTACCTGACAACCTCGACAGCGTAAACCGCCTGGCAATGTTCATCGGGAAAAAACTCAATGCCGAGGGCCAGTCAGCCTGATATGCTTCTGCAGGACTACATCACCCGCTCTGCCCGGCTCTACCCGGAAAAGGCCGCGGTCGTCCACAACGGCCGGAGGCTTTCCTATGGGGAACTGTTCTCCGGATCTCTGGCCGTCTCCTCCTTCCTTTCCGGTTCGGGCATACGTCGGGGTGAGATAGTAGCGATCCTCAATGATGACCCGCTCGATTATGTAAGGATATACTTCGGCGCGCTATTCTCGGGCGCGGCCGTGCTGGGCATGAATACGGACACTACATCAAGGGTACTCGAGTACCAGATCAGCCGCTGCTCAGCGGCAGCTCTCCTTGCCGGGACAAGGCACTGCCCCCAGATAGCAGCGATTAAAGACAAGCTCCCGTCCATCAGGGTCTACGGCGGCAGCGGTAATGCTTCCGGCTTTGATGAGATCGACTTCTCAGGGGAGCATGGCAGAGCCCCGTCGATTGCAGCGGCCCCTTCGGACATAGCGCAGATAATATTCACCTCAGGCACAACTGGCAGCCCGAGCGCCGTGATGCTCAGGCACTCCAACCTCAAGGCCAACACCGAATCGATAATTGAGTATCTCAAGCTCGGCCCTTCGGACTCTGCCATGGCGGTCCTGCCGTTCTTCTATTCCTACGGCAACTCAGTGATGCTCACCCATTTTGCGGCAGGCGGCACGCTTGTCGTAAACCAGAACTTCCTCTATCCGAACGTAATACTCGATCAGATGGCCTCGGAGGGCGTCACCGGCTTCTCGGGCGTGCCTTCAACCTTTTCCATACTGCTCAGCCGTTCGGCTGTCCGCAGGTACAGCTTCCCGAGCCTCAGGTATCTTACGCAGGCAGGAGGGCCGATGCACCCTTCAACTGCCAGGGAGCTGAAGGCCGTATTCCCGAATGCCGACCTCTTCATAATGTACGGACAGACCGAGGCCTCTGCCAGGCTCTCCTATCTCGAGCCTTCGGAGCTTTCCAGAAAGGCTGGCTCCGTTGGCAAGGCTATCCCCGGGGTCAGCCTCGAGATCCTCAAGGAGGACGGCTCTAAGGCCGCGCCTGGCGAGGTAGGCGAGCTCGTGGCAACGGGCGAGAACATCATGGCCGGCTATATGGGCGAGCCTGAGAAGACGGCAGCGGTGCTCCGCAACGGAAGGCTCTGGACCGGCGACCTCGCGAAGTCTGACGAGGAGGGGTTCATATACATCGTGAGCCGCAAGAGCGAAATAATAAAGAGCGGGGCCCACAGGATACACCCCAGGGAGATAGAGGAGATACTCCTCGAGCACGAGGGCGTTGAGGAGGCCGCGGTCGTCGGATACGAGGACAAGATACTTGGAGAAGGCATAAAGGCAGTCGTAGTCATCAAAAAAGGATTCGAATGCTCCAGGAGGGACCTGCTGGCCCACTGCCACAGGCTGCTGCCCTCTTTCAAAATACCGCACATGGTGGAGTTCGCAAGCGAGCTGCCCAAGACGATGAGCGGCAAAATAAAAAGGGCTGCCCTGAGGGGCGATGCGTCTGGTGATTCGCCGCCCTGCGGCACGGCAAAAGGTGTGAACCCATGAAGATATGCTCAAGATGCGTGCTCCCGGAGACATTCCCGGGGATTACCTTCAACGAAGCCGGAGTCTGCAACTTCTGCCAGGCGCGCCGCCCTGAGAAGGAGGGAGAGGCCCTTAAAAGGAAGTTCGAGGAAAAATTCCTCGGACTGGCGGGAGAGCTCAGGCGCGAGTCGAATTACGACGTGCTCATGGCTTACAGCGGCGGCAAGGACAGCACCTATACTATGGACCTCTTCGTTAACAAATACAAGATGAGGGTCCTGGCGCTAACATTCGACAACACATTCGTCTCCGAAAAAGCGTTCGCGAACATGAAGAAGGTATGCGCCAACCTGGGGACCGATCATATAGTGCTGAGGCCGAACCCGGTCATGCTCCGCAAGGTCTTCAGGACAGCTGCCAGCCAGGAGCTCTATTCTGCCAAGACTCTAGAGAGGGCCAGCACCATATGCACGAGCTGCATTGGCCTGGTGAAGGCGGTGCTCCTGAGGACCGCCATCGAAAAGGCCATCCCATTCGTCGGTTTCGGATGGTCGCCGGGGCAGGCCCCCATACAGTCGTCCGTGATGCGCACCAATCCCGCGCTCATGCGCCTCACGCAAAAGGCGATATACGAGCCGCTCAAGTCTATAGGCGGAGAGGCCGTTTCCTCTTTTTTCCTCACGGACGAGCATTACGCCATGCCCGAGCGCTTCCCCTGGAACATCCACCCCCTGGCCTTCAATCATTACGACGAGGAGGAGATAATCCTCAGGAACCGCGAGATAGGCTGGGAAAAGCCCGACGACACGGACGCGAACTCCACTAACTGCCTGCTCAACGCCTATGCGAACACGGTGCACAAGGAGCGCCACGGCTTCCATCCATACGCGTGGGAGATAGCCAACATGGTGCGCTCCGGCGCCATGACCCGCGAATTCGGCCTCGAGAAGATAGGCTCCATGGAAGACCCTGAGATGGTGGAGCGCGCCCGCCTGGAACTGTAGCTCTGACCTCTTTCGACCTCTCAGCCCGCGTAAGCCGCTCCTTTCCCTAAGAACAATCGCCGAACATGCCGCTGCAATCGATACTCGAAGATAACGCCAGGAAGAGCCCTGACAGGGAGGCCCTGGTCACGCGCGAGGGGCGCTTGACCTACGGGCAGCTCGACGCAAAGGCCTCTCACATAGCTGGCGTCCTCGCGGACGGAGGGCTCAAGAAGGGCGACCGCGTCTGCATATTCATGGAGAACTCCGCTGACCTGGTCGCATCCTTCTTCGGCGTGCTCAAGGCCGGAGGCGTGGCCGCCGTGCTTAACTCTTCGACCAAGGCCCCGAAGCTCGAATTCCTCCTTAACGATTGCGGCGCCTCGGCGCTCATATGCTCTTCTGAGAAGGCTGGCGTGCTCTGCGGCGTAAGCGGCCCTCTGCCGCATCTCAACAGGCTCTACGTCACAGGCTCTCCCTCTAAGCTCCAGAGCGGCCTCAAGCACAGGACAGTATTCCTGAATGAGACGATGGAGAGCTTCTATCAGGCGCCTAAGCCGGCAGTATCTGACGCTGACATTGCATGCATCATATATACGTCAGGCTCAACCGGACGGGCCAAGGGAGTGACAATGGCCCACTCGAACATGCTCGCCGCCGCGACCGCAATAAACAGCTATCTTGGAAACACCAGCGACGACGTCATCCTGAATACGCTGCCCATGTCCTTTGACTACGGGCTCTATCAGATCATCCTGGGCTTCCAGGCCGGGGCAAAGGTGGTGCTCGAAAAGTTCCTGTATTCATATGACGTGGTCAGCACCATAGCCAGGGAGAAAGTGACCGGCCTTCCCATTGTGCCGACCATAGCCGTCATCCTGATGGAGACCTCGGACTTCAAGGGGTTGAACTTCGAGAGCCTGAGATACATCACGAACACAGGCGCCCCGCTTCCGTCCTCGCATATCGAGAGGCTCCAGGGCATATTCCCGAAGACGAAAATATTCTCCATGTACGGCCTTACGGAGTGCAAGAGGGTATCATATCTGCCGCCAGAGGAGATCTCCAGGCGCCCCCTGTCCGTTGGAAGACCCATGCCGAACACGACCGTATACATAATTGATGAGAACGGCGACCGGGTCGGGCCTGGCGTAATCGGGGAACTCGTGGTGCAGGGGCCCACGCTGATGCAGGGATACTGGGGGCTGCCCGTGGAGACCGGCAAGGTACTCCGCGCAGGCGACGACGGCCGGCCTGCGCTCTACACCGGGGACCTGTTCAGGATGGACGAGGACGGCTACCTCTATTTCAACGGACGCAAGGACGATATCATAAAATGCCGTGGTGAGAAGGTTAGCCCGAAGGAGATCGAGGAGGTCATCTGCAAACTCGACGGCGTGGAGCAGGCAGCGGTCGTGCCTGTGCCTGACCCGGTGCTGGGCAATGCCATTAAATCATATGTAGTCCTCCGCAAGGGCGCAAGCCTTACGGAGAGGGACGTCATCAAGCACTGCTCCAGGTATCTTGAAGACTTCATCGTACCGAAGCACGTAGAGTTCCGCAAGGAGCTTCCCAAAAACGACAACGGCAAGGTAAGGAAAAAGGCGCTCTCCCAGGCGCATTGACCGGCATGAGCATCTCCAACGCCCTGACGGTGGATGTCGAGGACTATTACATGGTCTCGGGGTTTGCGTCCAGAGTGAGGTTCGAGGACTGGCAGGCCTACGAGAGCAGGGTGGCAAAGAGCACCATGCGCATACTGGAGCTTTTCGGGAGGCTTGGCGTAAGAGGCACTTTCTTCATCCTGGGATGGGTAGCTGAGCGCAACCCCGGGCTTATAAAAGAGATTCATTCATGCGGACATGAAGTAGCATGCCACGGCTACAACCACCGGCTTGTCTACGATATCACGCCGGATGCCTTCAGGAAGGACATCAGGAAGGCAAAGGATATCCTCGAGGGAATCACGGGCCAGAGTGTCACTGGATACAGGGCCGCGAGCTACTCGGTTATAAAAGAGACACTCTGGGCCCTCGACATACTCATAGAAGAGGGCTTCCTCTACGATTCGAGCATCTTTCCCATACGCCATGACAGGTACGGGATCCCCGGGGCCGGGAGATTCCCCCATTATGTAGAGAGAACGGCCGGGAAGCTCCTCGAGTTCCCGCCGTCCACCGTAAAGGTACTCGGCCAGAACCTGCCTGTTGCCGGAGGCGGCTACTTCAGGCTGCTTCCGCTCTTTCTCACAACCATGGCGCTACGCAGGATAAACCTCTCTGAGAGAAAACCCGCGGTCTTCTACATACACCCCTGGGAGATAGACGAGGGCCAACCCAGGCTTTCAGTCGGCCCGCTGGCGGCCGTGCGCCATTACTCAAACATAAGCCGCACCATGGCAAAGCTCGAGCGCCTGATAAAGGAATTCAAGTTCAGGCCCATTGCGGATTTCCTGAGTGAACCGGCTTACCTTGACAAGTAGGCCGCAAGCCATTGCGTTTGGTGTCGCCGTCCTCGCGGGCTTCGTCTTTGCGTACTACGGCGCGTTTTCATTGCTGCTCAACACCTGGTCTAACAGCAACACCTATTCCCACGGGGTGCTTGTGCCATTCGTAAGCGCGTACCTGGCATGGAGCGTACGTCACAGGCTATTGTCCACCCCGGCGGCGCCGAGCCTTCCCGCAGGCTCCATTATGCTTGTTGTGAGCTGCCTTGTCCTTATCGCAGGGTACGTCAGCAGCATTGCCACGGTGCAGCAGGTCTCGGTGCTCATGGCCGTGCCTTCCCTCATCCTGCTGATGCTCGGGAGGCGCAAGCTCCTGGAGCTCGCGTTGCCCACCGCGTACCTGGTCTTCATGGTACCGGTGCTCGATTTCCTCATAAACAGGATCCAGTGGCCTTTTCAGCTCATCTCTGCCAAAGCCGCCGTGACCGTATTGAAGCTCTTCGGCGTGCCTGTCTTTCTCAACAGCCAGTATATTGAGCTCCCCAATGTCACCCTCGAGGTCGCAAGGGCGTGCAGCGGCGTACAGTATCTTGTGGCGATAGTGGCCCTCGCGATCCCTCTCGCGTATCTCAATCTAAGGGGCAATGCCATGAGGGCGCTCTTTCTGGCGCTGGCCGTGGTCATCGGCATAGCCTCGAACTGGCTCCGTGTGATATTCATAGCAATATGGTCGATCAACGGCGGCGATGTCCTGCACGGGCCCATGCACATCTTCCAGGGCCTCTTCGTTGCGGTCTTCGGCTTCATCGTGCTGTTCGCGCTCTCGCTTATACTCGCGAGGATTCAGGCGTCCGGGGACGTATCTTTTGAGAGCCAGGCCCAGCGTGTCCCGGAAGCATTCTGGAGAGGCAGTGGATCGATTGCCGCTGCCGTGTGCGCTCTCGTTGTATTGCTCGCGACCGGCTCGTATGTACATTTCCTAAAGCAGGAGAGGGTCGGCCTGGCCGAGCCCCTGAAGAGCTTTCCGATGGCCATAGCCGGGTGGAAGGGGACCGATGGGAGCAACTCCCCCAAGATGCAGTTC
>CAZDUP010000078.1:0-8984 GCA_964508625.1 uncultured Thermodesulfobacteriota bacterium | reverse complement strand
GTACCTGATATATGTCCTTCGAGTCGTCGTTCGCGAGCTTGCCTGCGGCGCTGCTGTCATATTCGTGGTGCACCCAGTTCGCGCCCACCTTCATGCTGTGCCCCTTGCCGTACCAGTTGAGGCCCACGGTCGTTATCCGCTCCTCCATGTTCGCGGCGTCCGAGTTCTGGTCATAGACCTCGTACCTCGCAACGGGCTCTATGTTCGGCCCGTCGATGAAGTAGCCGGCCTGGCCGTACCAGCCCTTCGGCTTCCTGCTAACGGCCGCGTCTGAGGAGTCTATGTCCCACTCGTTATACTCGAACTGGGCCGTGAAGCCCTCGTAGTGGCCCGATATGTCGAAGCCCCAGAGGCTCCTGTCCTCTTCGCCCGTTGTGCTGTACTCGATGCCGCCCTGGTTCACGTAGTTAGCGCCCAATGTCAGGTGCTGGCCCTTGCCAAGGGGCGCGTCGCTCTTTGACTTTTCGGTCCAGCCCTTTGGCGAGAGCTCGACCCTCGCGGCGAGCACAGGGCTCGACTTGAAGACCGTCTTCCCGGTATGTATTGATTCTCCGTTCTTCCAGCCGTCTGCTATTGCCACCTCGTAGCCGACTATGCCTTCCAGGAACTTGCCGCCTGCCGATATCTTGGGCTGGTAGTATGCGTCTGTCTTGCCGAAGAGCTTCTTGGCGTCCTCGGTCGAAACCGGCCTCTCTATGAGGAGCTGCTTTGAAGATGACGTCAGCGATACCCTCGAGTACGGGAGCTTCTCCTTGCCAGCCGTAAGGACAAAGGCGTCGTCCGCGAGCCACTTGAGGTAGGCATACTGGATGCCGACAGAGTTGGTGTTCCCGGCCTTGTCCCATTTATCTGCCATGAGCGTGAAATTATAGAGGAGCGTCTTGGTAAGGACGCTGCCGCCGAGCTCAAGCCGTATCCTCCTGAGGTAGAGGTCCTTGTCGCTCTCGTAGCTGGTGCCGTCCTTGCTTTTTATTATGTCCCCGAAGTCGAACCTGGGCTGGAGCCTTACCCTGATGTTCAAGTCAGATTCATTGTTGCTGATGGTCACTCCCTTTGTCTCTTCTCCGAAGTAGAAGCCCGCGTATGCCGGGGCCGCCGCGATCGATCCGAGCGCGGTCATTACAAGTGCTGCTGCAGCCTTTCTCTTCATCTCTCTGTCTTCCTCCTTTGTCGTCATCTCTTTATCAGTGCACCCTCTTGGGCCGCTCCGAGCCCTTTCTCAGCACATGGCTCAAAAGCATTGGGCAGCGGTAGTGCTCTTCAGTGGCGCAGAAGGACTCTTCGTCTTCAGCCGATGTGCTCATCTGCGTTATTGACGCGCCGCACAGGGCCGTTCTTCCCTTTTCATGATATGGACATTCCATTTCCATCTTTTTCTTCTCCTTGTTTTTAAGCATATGATACCGGCCGATTGTTAAGGGATTATGACAGGCCGGTTATCGTTCAGTGGCTTTTCCGTGTTTTTGCATTCAAAAGGCGCTCTACATTGTCGAAGAGCTCGCTCAATGCAAAAGGCTTTGTCATATATTCATCGGCCCCGGTCTCAAAGCCCTTTGCCCTGTCCTCGGGCATGGACTTTGCCGTGAGCATCAGGACTGGCAGGTCCTTACTCTCTTCCTTTATGCGCCTGCATAGGTCCCATCCATCTATGCCAGGGAGCATGAGATCTAATATCACCAGGTCAGGCGAAAAGGAGAGCGCCTTTTTGAGCCCCTCTTCGCCGTCAAGGGCCGCCTCGGTCATATATCCCTTCCTCGTCAGGTTGTAGTCCACGAGGTCTAAAAGGTCCATCTCGTCCTCGATTATCAGTATTCTTTCCTTCTCCATTTTCCCCTCCGTTTTTTCTTATTCTAACGGACGGGTGTGAAGGGGATATTACGTGTCTGTTACGGTCTCAAGAAATGGAGAGCGGGCGTAAAAAAAAAAGAGGGGCGGTTCACCGCCCCTCTTTGAAAGATGCTCTCTACATCGAAATGGCTAACCCTTTTCCTCGAGCTCTCCTGCAAGGGCTATCTCTATGTTCGCGAGGTTCTTGGGATCCCCCTCAGGATGATAAGCTATGTCAAGCTCCTGCCAGCGCTCAAGCTCCTCTGCCGGAACGACGGCCGTGTAGCTGGCGTTGCCCTGGCTGTCGCTCCTGAAGGCGTAATCAGGCCTGCCGACGCCCGACATCTCCATCTTCGGCTCCTGATTGGCGAACCAGAAGGTATAGACCGCGTCCGGCCTGAGGCCGCTCGCCTCAAGCCTTATTTCCTTCTGTCCATCTCCAGCTTTCGTTACTGTCGCCTGCCCTCTGGCGTCCTCGAAGCCCTTCTGCCCCTTGAAGTCGATGCGCTCTTCGGCCCATGAGACCCCGGCTATCAGCGCGAAGATACCAGCAAGAAAAAATACCGCGAAGCGTCTATGCGTGAGCATCTGCACACCTCCTTTATTAGCTCATGAATCGATAATAATGCCTGATTTAAAAGAGTCAAGTTGAAGGCCCATGAAGTGCGTGCTGTTCCGGAAGGCATCTTCTGGTCAAAAAAAATCCCCTCCGGAAATGGAGGGGATGGATATGAATCCAATTACAATCCTGTGCCAGCTACTTTCCCTGAAGGCTCTTCATATAGGCGATCATGGAGGTCACCTCCTCTTCAGAGAGCTTCTGAGGCGGCATGCCTGCCGGGTACTTGTCAGGGTACTTCCTGTCCGCGCCCTGCCTGCCTTTCACGATGGAATTTGCTATCTCCTGGTCAGCCGCTGTCTGGACGAACTGGTTGCCGGCGAGCGCCGGGGCAATGCCGGTGCCCTTGCCTGCCGGGCCGTGGCACGGCTGGCATCTTGATTTGAAGAGCGATTCTGCGTCCAGGGCAAAGGCGCTCGTCGAGAAGATGGCGATGCCAAGAACGGCTCCTGCCAACGTCAATTTCATAATGCCTCCTTGAGGTGCTTTTGATGGTCCTGTATGTCCTCAGTATCATATCATAGCTTAACCCTTGTATATTTCAAGCGGCTCTGAGAAAATCTTTGAAAATGCCTGAGGGAGGGAAGACCCATGTCAGTTCTCCTTGAGTTCAGCATGACGCCCATTGGAAAGGGCGAGAGCGTAAGCAAGTACGTTTCGAGGTCATTAGAGATAATAGACAGGAGCGGGCTCGAGTACAGGCTCAACCCCATGGGCACAGTCGTCGAGGGCGAGTGGGACGAAGTCTTCGGGTTAGTGAAGAAGTGCTTCACGAGGATGCAGAAGGACTGCGGAAGGATTTCCATCTCCATCAAGGCGGATTACAGGAAGGGAAAGGGCAAAAGGATTACTGCGAAGGTCGAGAGCCTGGAAAGACGCCTCAAGAAAAAACTCCGCTGAAGGCCGCTTATTTGAGCTCTATGCCGCCGGTGGAGTGTAGCTTGCCGAAGCTGTCTATTATTATGGCCTCTATGCCAGGCAGCTCTTCCGCGAGCTTCAGCCCCTTTTCAGGGCCGAGCACGAATATCGCAGTGGAAAGGGCGTCCGTGGTCATGGTGTCAGGGCCAATCACCGTGACGCTCCGCGTGCCCCTGGCAGGCCTGCCTGTTTTTGGGTCCATTATGTGGTGATAGAGGATGCCGTCCTTTATGAAGAACCTCTCGTAATCACCGGAAGTCGATATGGAGATGTCGGATAGCTTCAATCGGGCCATGATGCTTGAGAGGCGCCTCGGGTCCTTTATGCCTATCTCCCAGGGTCCGCCCTGCACCCTCATGTCTCCCCCTGCCTTTATAATTGCCCCGGTGACGCCCGGCACGAGGAGGGCCTTCATGGCCCTGTCCACCGCATAGCCCTTTGCTATTGCGCCGAGGCCTATTGCCATGCCTTCAGTCTCGAGGAATACCGTATGAGCCAAAAGGTCTGTCTTTATGCGCCTGAAGTCTACAAGCGGCAGCCTTTCTGCGATCTCCTCCTCTGTTGGCAGCCTCTCTCTGCCTTGCCTGAAATCCCAGAGCCCCTTCATGGCTGCCCATGAAATGTCGAACGCGCCGTTCGACTTGAAGGATAATATCCGGGCCGCCTCAATTACGTCGAAGAGCTCAGCCGGCACTTCGACCGGTCTTTTTCCTGCATTCCTGTTCACCTCGGATACTGGCGAGCCTTCCATCCACTCGCTCATGAGCGCCTCCACGCGCTCCATCTCGGAGATTGCCGCACTGAAGGCCTCTTCCGCCTTCTCTTCATTCTCAGCCTCGACCGTAAGCTCGAGGCTCGTGCCCATTACAGTACTCTTTTTCTGGAAGGCCTTGGCCGATGAAACTGAGGGCAGCAGGAGAAGGAGAACCATTAAGGCTGCTGCAATGAAGGAATATGGCCGGGAGGGTATAATTGATTGCATAGCTAAAAACTCATCCTCAACCCTGCCATGAATATATTGGCGTTTACCCCTGTGGACTCTCTATAATACTCGTACTTGCCCTCCAGCGCGCCGGAATCGATGAATGCGTTTGCCCGGCCCTTGAACCTGTAGACGAGCTTCAACCCATAGAGGTTCGTATTTTTCTCGAGTAGCTGCGGAGAGGCTGACCTGAACTCGTCGGCAGAGGTATACTCAGTGTCGCCTTTGACGAAAAATGCCTTTGACTGAGTGTAGTATCTGTATCCGAGCCTCACGAGGAAGGCGTCACTCAGGTATTTGCTCCACTCGATGTCGCCGGTGTACGAGTTCACGTCCCACGAATCGTCGTAATAGCGCGCCTGCAATCTTATTGCCGAGCGGCCAAGCGGGAATCCTTTCTCTTCGACAAAATAATGGTTCATGCCGACAATATAGGCGTTCCTGGTGCGCGTGTCCGGGAAGAGCTCGTCTACGCACGTGGCGGTCTCTTCAGTGCATGCTGCCGGGTCCTGTCCGTCTATGGCGACAAGGCGTATGCCCTCTGACATGAGCCCCTCGGCGCTGCTCCGCGAATACCCTGCCTGAGCTATTGTGACCGGAGAGATGACCTGCGTGATACCCGCGTAGAAGTTATCCGTGCTCCGCTCCCCTTCCGTAGCCAGGAACTGCCCTGATATCGTGTCGTCGTTCCGGGAATAACCTAATGTAAGGGTCGTGTTCTTCTCGAAGAGCTCTTTTTTCACGGTTACCATCGGGGTCTTCGATAGATAGTCCTTTTCCGAGCTGTAATCGTAACTGGCCTCGACTATAACTATGTTCTCGAAATTATGGGAGAACCCGGCCAATATTTCGTGCCTCGTGTCGTCTCCGGAAGAGACTGCGCTTGACGCGCCCGAGACAGCAGCGACCGGAGATGAGAGCGCATGGTCATCGTCATCGTCATCATCATCGTCGTCATCGCCGCCCTCTCCGTGGCCCGCGTCGATCATATCGACCTGATATTTGAGATTGAACGAGGTAGTGAGCGAGAGGTCCTTGTTGAGCGAGAAGACCCCGGTGTAGACGGTTATGCCGTTGTTGAAGCTGTGGAGATAGCCCTGGGCCGCGGCGTAGTCCTCAGCGAGCGCATCGCCGACCGCGGCGAAGAGGAGACAGGCAAAGGCGGCGAGCGCCGAAGCGGACCTAATTGCAGCCACAGCCGCCTCCGCTCACCCCGAAACTGCCAGAGGACCCTTCGCGCGTTGACACGAACTTCTCTCGAAGGGCCTTTTCTTCCTTGTTGTAATCGAACTGCATGATGGGGTCAGCCAGATACTCCCTCTCCCAGGGCCTGGCACCTGCGCAACCCGAGAGTAATGCGGCTGAAAAGAAAAAAAGCGCGGCAATTGCGGACCTTCTCATCTGGGCTTCTCTATTCCTTATTCTTTCAGGAGAGCGTCGATTTCCTTTACCCAGGACTGCGGGTCGCCCTCATTGTAACCGAAGTGTATGTGGCGGATTATGCCCTTCCTGTCTATGATGAACGAGGTGGGCATTGCCTTGGCATTGTATTTATTGATGACCGTTGCCTCCGGGTCGTGGAGCAGGATGAGCCGCTTTGAGAGGCCGGGGTAGAGCGCGGCAAACTCTTCGGCGTGCTCCTTTTTCTTGTCTATGCTTATGGCCACCGCTGCCAGGCCCGCGTTCCTGTATCTTTCGACGAGCTTGTCTATCTCCGGCAGCTCCTTTTTGCAGGGCGGGCACCAGCTCGCCCAGAAATCCAGGAACACGACCTTTCCCCTGAAATCTTTTAGCGAGACCTGCTTTCCTCCGAGGTCAGCAAGCGTAAAGTCAGGAGCAGCCTGCTTGACGCGGGCCTGGGCCGTAAAGGGCAGCATGAGCGCAAAGGCGAATATCGACAGGATGAGCACGACGGTCTTTGTCATATTGGCGCGCATTGTATCACCTCCACATTAAAGTATGATTAGAAGCGTGCCGCGGCTTTCCAGATTGGCAAGCCGACACGGTCAATGCTGTGGATTCTATTTGGTTTTATCTGTGATTTTTTATGTGAAAAGATGTGATGGGTCGGTGCTGGCTGGGGATAAAGCTCCTTAGCGCGCCTCGGCGTATATGTCGTAATCGCCCGCGCCAGTGACAACTGCAGAAACGATGCTGCCTGGTCCTTGCTCCTTTCCATTCAGGTAGACTACGCCGTCCACGTCAGGGGCCTGGGAAGCGGCCCTGCCCTTCATGCGGCCATGTTCGTTTTCCTCGTTCGCGCCCTCTACCATGACCTTTATTGTGCTGCCGATCAGGCGCTCGTTCTTCTCAAGGGATATCTCGCGCTGCGCTGACATGAGGGCCTCCATCCTGCCGGCCTTTATTTTCTTCGGCACCTGCCCCTTCATCGAATAGGCCGGGGTGCCTTCCTCCCTTGAATAGGTGAAGACGCCGAGCCTGTCGAACTTCACGCTCTCGACAAAATCAAGGAGCTCCCTGAAATCCGATTCCTTCTCGCCCGGAAAGCCGACTATCATGGATGTCCGGAGCGTCACGCCGGGAATCCTGGCCCTCAGCTTGTCAATCAGCGCCTCGACCTCTGCCCGTGTATATTTCCTGTTCATGGCCTTCAATATGGGCGGGCTTATGTGCTGCAATGGAAGGTCGATATATGGCAGGACCTTCCCCTCGTTTTTCATTATCGAGATGACCGTGTCGGTTATCCTGCCCGGATAAAGATAGAGGAGCCTTATCCATTCTATGCCCTTTATCGGGATGAGCCCTTGAAGGAGCGGCTCGAGCCCCTCGCCCGTGTCAGCGCCGAAAGAGGTCGTGTCCTGCGCTATGAGGTCAATCTCCTTTATGCCCTGGCTGGCAAGTGATTCTGCCTCCTTTACGACAGAATCAACGGGCCTGCTCCTGAACTCGCCTCGAATGGACGGGATGCTGCAGTAGCTGCAATGGTTAGAGCAGCCCTCAGCCACCTTGACATAGGCATAGCAGCCTGGCGTCGAGATTATACGCGGGGTCGTGTAGTCATGTATGTACGTGGGCAGGCCGACCAGCACCCTTTCGCGGAATCCCTCCTCTATGACCTCTGCTATCCTGTGGTACTCGCCGGTGCCGATGAAACAGTCCACCTCTGGAAGGCTCTGCGAAAGGTCGTCCTTGTAGCGCTGGCTCAGGCACCCGGCAACGATGAGCTTTTTGCATCTGCCGGTCTTCTTGTGCTCTGCAAGAGAGAGTATCGCGTCTATCGATTCCTCCTTGGCATCGCCTATAAAGCCGCAGGTGTTGACGACAAGGATGTCCGCGTCAGCCTCATTCGCAGTAAGCTCGACCCCCGCGTGCTTCAATATCCCGAGCATGACCTCAGAGTCAACGAGGTTCTTGGCGCACCCGAGGCTCACCATGCACAGTTTCTTTGTTCTGTCGCTCATAAGAGGATTATTTTAACTTGAAGGGCTGGTTCCGGGCAAGGCGAAAGGAGCTTTTCTTGCGTGAATATAGAAATGAAAGGCAATAGGCAGGGAATAGGCATATCCCGCCGTAAAGAGAGGAAGCCTGGATGAAGCTGGCGACGACTTACGCCTATACCGCCTTCAGGAGCTCCGTGTAGCCGTTCCTCAGAGTATGGGCCAAAAGCACCGGGCAGTTGCAATGCTCCTCTGATTTGCAGTAGCCGTCGTAGTCGAACTTTGCCGGAGACATCCTGCTTATCGAGGCCCTGCAGATGCTCTCCTTGAGATAGACGCATTTCTCTTCCATATTATCCCCCTGTTTGAAACGGACGGAAAAAGACCGCCGTTTCACTTCATTATTTATTACATCGGAGGGGGCCTTAGGAAACTTGAGGGGTATTTTGGGGAAGGGCTTTTGGATGAAATTAAAAAGGGGCTGCGGATTCCCGCAGCCCCCTTCTGAACGCGATTATTTATCTTCCGACTCTGCCTACCATTGCCTCCAGCCTTGCTATCCTTTCCTCCATCGGAGGGTGCGTGCTGAAGAGCTTGAAGAGCGAGCCGCCTGATAGCGGGCTCACTATGAACATGTGCGATGTCGCGGGGCTGGCCTCCATCGGTATCCTCTGCGAGGCAACGTGGAGTTTACGGAGCGCATTC
Source organism: uncultured Thermodesulfobacteriota bacterium (assembly GCA_964508625.1). Taxonomy (GTDB): domain Bacteria; phylum Desulfobacterota; class GWC2-55-46; order GWC2-55-46; family GWC2-55-46; genus UBA5799. The sequence continues at coordinate 535 of CAZDUP010000078.1, read as the reverse complement.
GCGAGATAGAGCGGGTTGCCGGCAATCTGCGCGCCGCCCTCGTCAGCCTTGTACTCCCTTGACCTCGAGATAGCCATCTGGATGATCATGGCGGCGATAGGGCCGACTATCATCATTACTATGGCCACTATCGGGTTTCCGCCCTCCCTGTCGTCAGACCTGCCGCCGAAGAGCATGGCCCACTGCGCCATCTGGGCGAGGTAGCTTATCGCGCCCGCGAATGAAGCGGCAATGGTGCCCACGAGTATGTCCCTGTGCTTTATGTGCGCGAGCTCATGGGCGATGACGCCCTCGAGCTCTTCCCTCGAAAGCACGCGCATGATGCCGGTCGTCACTGCAACAACGCCGTGGGCCGGGTTCCTGCCAGTCGCAAAGGCATTGGGCTGGGCCTGGTCCATTATATAGACCTTTGGCATCGGCAGGCCAGCTGCCTGAGAAAGCCTCGCCACCGTGCCGTAGAGCTCAGGCGCCTCTGCCTCTGTCACCGGCTTTGCGCCGTACATCTTCAGGATTATCTTGTCGCTGAACCAGTATG
>CAZDUP010000077.1:8757-9006 GCA_964508625.1 uncultured Thermodesulfobacteriota bacterium | reverse complement strand
ATCAAGGGAGGAGATGTACGATGCGGGCACCCTCTCCCCCTTGCGGGAGAGGGTAGGGGTGAGGGGGGTGCGGTAGTTTAAAAGTGGGGGCGGTCCACCTGCCCCGTTTTCCATTCCGATACAATAGCTTAACGCTCCTGTAACACTCCTGTAACATTCACAGATTAGACTCTAAACAAAAAACAAAAGGAAAAAAGATGAAGAAAATAATGATGCTTCTGGCCGCGGTCTTCCTCGCGCTCTCGTTCG
>CAZDUP010000077.1:4156-8747 GCA_964508625.1 uncultured Thermodesulfobacteriota bacterium | reverse complement strand
GCGCGGGCGCTACCTTCCCCTATCCGCTCTATTCGAAGTGGGCCTATGAATACGCAAAGACGACCGGGCTCAAGCTCAACTACCAGTCCATAGGAAGCGGCGGCGGAATAAAGCAGGTGGCTGCAAAGACAGTGGACTTCGGCGCCTCTGACGCTCCGCTCGGCGCCGGTGAGCTTGCCAAGTCAGGCCTATTTCAGTTCCCGATGGCCATAGGCGGCGTAGTGCCTGTGGTAAACCTGCCGGGCATAAAGCCAGGGGAGCTGAAGCTCACCGGAGAGGTGCTTGCGGATATCTATCTCGGAAAGATTAAAAAGTGGAATGACCAGAGGATATCGAGTCTCAACCCGGGCGCGAAGCTCCCTGATGAAAAGATAACGATAGTGCACCGCTCGGACGGCAGCGGCACCACCTGGATATTCACGAACTACCTCGACAAGGTGAGCGCGGACTGGAAAAAGGGCGTAGGCTTCGGGACGGCCGTCAAGTGGCCCACTGGCGTGGGCGGCAAGGGTAACGAGGGTGTTGCGACTTACGTTAAAAGGATAAAGAACACGATAGGCTACGTCGAGTACGCATACGCCACGCAGAACAAGCTCACTCATGTCCAGATGAAGAACAGGGCCGGGAATTTTGTTGAGCCGTCAATCGCGACATTCTCAGCCGCTGCCGAGAGCGCGGACTGGAAGAACACCCCGGGCTTCGCCGTAGTGCTCACGGACCAGGCAGGCAAGAACGCGTGGCCCATAGCTGGCGCGACCTTCATACTCGTGCAGAAGAACCCCACGGACTGCGCCAAGGCAAAAGAGGTCCTGAAGTTCTTTGACTGGGCGTACAGGAACGGCGGCCAGATGGCGACCGCGCTCGAATATGTCCCTATCCCCAAGCCGGTCTACGAGATCATGCAGTCGGCATGGGCAAAAGAGATAAGGTGCGCTTCCCAGCCTGTCTGGGGCAAGTAGGATAAATCTTAAGGGGCTGGCGGCAATTTGGACAGCAAGAGATACAATTCGGCGAGGATAGGAGACGCGGTCTTCAAGGGCACGGCCTGGTTCTTCGCGGCCTCGGTCATAGCCCTGATGGCTCTTATCTTCGCCGTCCTCTTGAAAGAGTCCTGGCTCTCGATCAGCACCTTTGGGCTGGCCTTCATTTGGTCGAGCACCTGGGACCCTGTCGCGCTCGAGTTCGGGGCCCTGCCTTCGATCTGGGGCACGCTCGTCTCTTCTGCCATAGCCATCATCATAGCCGTGCCAATAAGCATAGGCATCGCCATATTCCTGACTGAGATGGCCCCGAAGAGGCTCAAGGGGCCCATAGGCGCGGCAATCGAGCTGCTGGCGTCGATACCGAGCATCATCTACGGCATGTGGGGCCTCTTTATCTTCGCGCCCTTCCTTGCGGAGCACGTTGAGCCTTTCCTCATCGAATATCTCGGCTTCATCCCGCTCTTTACCGGCGCTCCGCTCGGAATAGGCATGCTGCCAGCAGGCTTCATACTCGCCATCATGATAATCCCGTTCATATCCTCTGTCTCAAGGGACATCTTTCAGATGGTGCCGCCCATGCTCAAGGAATCCGGCTACGGTGTTGGCGCGACCAGGTGGGAAGTGATAAGAAAGATAGTCCTGCCCTATACGAGGTCCGGCATAATAGGCGCGGTCATTCTCGGCCTCGGCAGGGCATTGGGCGAGACAATGGCAGTCACCTTCCTCATAGGAAACGCGCAGGAGATACACGCGTCTCTGCTGGAACCCGCGACCTCCATATCAGCGACGCTGGCCAACGAGTTCACCGAGGCTGTAGAGGACCTCTATCTTTCGAGCCTCGTTGAGCTCGGCCTCATACTATTCGTCATAACCTTCGTGGTGCTCGCGCTCGCGAAGCTCCTCATATCAAGGTTCTCGTACCAGGGCGGAAAGTTCTGATGGATACGCATTACATAAAAAGACAGACTGCCAACTACGCGGCGCTCACGGTATCGCTCCTCTCCGCGGCGTTCGGCATCTTTTTCCTCTTCTGGATATTGAAAGACGTATTCGTCTTCGGCTTCAAGGCGATAAACATCGATTTCTTCACGGAGCTGCCTGCTCCCCCGGGCATGGAGGGCGGCGGGCTCGCGAACGCGATACTGGGCACGCTTCTCATAACAGTTCTGGCTACGGCCATAGGCGTGCCAGCTGGCATAATGGCCGGGACATACCTTTCAGAGTACGGCAGAAAGAGCCGGATGGCCTCAATAGTGCGCTTCACATCCGACATACTCGTTAGCGCGCCCTCGATAGTCATAGGCGTATTCGTTTATGCCCTGCTGGTAAAGCCCCTTGGCGGCTTCTCGGCAATAGCCGGCGCAGTGGCCCTTGCCATCATAATGCTGCCAGTCGTCATAAGGACAGCCGAGGAGATGTTGAAGCTCGTGCCTGACGCCACAAGGGAGGCAGCGCTCGCGCTCGGCGCGCCGCACTGGAAGGTAACCGTCCAGGTCGTCTACAGGGGCGCCATAAGGGGCATAGTAACGGGCGTGATGCTGGCTGTCGCGAGGGTATCGGGCGAGACCGCGCCATTGCTCTTTACATCATTCAACAACGCCTTCTGGAACTTTGACATGACCGAGCCGACGGCCACGCTGACGGTCACCATATTCAACTACGCAATGGGGCCCTACGATGACTGGCACGCAAAGGCATGGGGCGCGGCCCTTCTTATCACTGCTACGGTATTGCTTGTGAACCTGATTTCGAGGATAATAGTGAGAAGGAATGCATAGCAGATGAAAGACAAGTTCACGATAAAAGACCTCAACTTCTGGTACGGCGAGAAGCAGGCGCTCAAGAACATAAACCTGGTCACTAAGGACAGGAAGGTGACTGCCCTCATCGGCCCCTCGGGGTGCGGCAAGACGACCTTTCTCCGCTGCCTCAACAGGATGCACGACCTCTACCCCGGAAACCGTTATCACGGGGAGATACTGCTTGACGGGAAGAACATCCTTGAGAAGGGGCTCGACCTCATAAAGCTTCGCAGCAAGGTCGGCATGGTCTTTCAGAAGCCCACGCCCTTTCCCATGTCGATATACGAGAACATCGCCTTTGGACTGAAGCTCATGGGCGTTAAGAACAAGGGCGAGATAACGGGCAGGGTGGAGAAGGCGCTGAAGGACGGCGCGCTCTGGGATGAGATAAAGGACAGGATCAACGAGCCTGCTCTCTCTCTCTCAGGCGGCCAGCAGCAGAGGCTGTGCATAGCAAGGGCGGTTGCCGTTGAGCCTGAGGTAATACTGATGGACGAGCCGTGCTCTGCCCTCGACCCGGTGGCGACCGCAAAGATAGAAGACCTGATGACGGAATTGAAGCAGAGCTACACTGTCGTCATCGTCACGCACAACATGCAGCAGGCAGCGAGGGTTTCCGAGTACACCGGCTTTTTCATGCTCGGAGAGGTCGTAGAGTTCGACACGACAGAGAAGATATTCACCGCGCCGTCCAACAAACTGACGGAAGACTACATAACCGGGCGTTTCGGATAGATCAGGAGGATAGATGACCCGCGAGGCATACCACAGGGCTATAAAGGAACTCGAAGGCGACCTTGAGCAGATGGCCGCGATGGCCGACGTAGCCATAAAGGGCGCTATGGAGGCCCTTGTCGCAAGGGACCTTGAGAAGTCAAAGCAGATAGTAAGGAACGACATCGAGGTCAACAGGAAGCGCTTCGAGATTGAGGAGAAGTGCATCAGGCTCATCGCCACGCAGCAGCCCATGGCCGTGGACCTGCGCATACTGGCGGCCATCATCAACATCATAACCGACCTCGAGCGCATAGGCGACCATGCCGAGGGCATAGCCAAGATAAGCGTATCCATCGGCGACGAGCCGCTGGTGAAGCCCCTTGTCGATATGCCCAAGATGGCGGCGAAGGCGACATCCATGCTGGAAAGGTGCATGAAGGCCTTTATCGACAGGGACGTCGAGACCGCGCGAAATATCTGCAATGAGGACGACGAGGTAGACGCCTATTACGACAAGATATACAACGAGCTGGTGCTCGTGATGGTCGAGAACCCGAAGCTCATAGAGGACGCGACATACCTCATCTGGGCCGCGCATAATATAGAAAGGATTGCGGACAGGGTGACGAACATAGCGGAAAGAGTCGTCTATATGGTCACGGGAAAGATGGAGGAGATGAACGTATCGAAGTACTAGGCCGAACGCATAATCAGATTGAAAAAGGCGGGGTCTTGAGACCTCGCCTTTTTAAATTATCTATGGTTGTGAATTGCACGACCGTGCATTCAATATTTAGATCAACTCATTCTAACTCGAACTATACCCTTTCCGTATAATGCATGAAAAAGCATACTCAAGGAATGAGGAGAAACAGATTTGTATCTGAGGTGGAAAATAAAATCCTGCACAAAACTTTCATCGTATTTTACCTCTATGCAAGATTCCATTTCAATACAGATACAAGCCATAATAAAAGCGAACCTTTCATTAATGAAAGGTGCAATTTTTTCTGAAAAAACATCATCCGCAGCAGGGATAAATTTTAGCGGGTGCAGTTTTCGTATCCAGAAAGCAAAATGCCCCATTCT
>CAZDUP010000077.1:1173-4146 GCA_964508625.1 uncultured Thermodesulfobacteriota bacterium | reverse complement strand
TTGAAATAGTTTCATATCTATAGAGGTCTTCATAATATCGATGTACAATTTCTACACAGGTAGCCAAGTCGATATCAATTGTTCCTTTCAGCCCCTCTTGTTTGCTTATGAATTTTGTCCAGCCATTAAAAAAAGCCTCGATTTCTCCGTGAGTGGGTTGAGATTTGAAATTGAATTTCTTCCCAAAAGGCATAACAACCAACCTCCGAATTCACTTTAATTAAATGAAAAACCCGTATTAAATACACGGTAGTGTATACAATACGGGTCTAAAATGAAATAGAAATTAATTCTTTTCTATGATTCAGCGCCTAACTTCAGAATGGCTTGTTTCAGAACTTCTCCATTGTTCTTGAAGAAGGCATTTGCTGAATTTAGGGCGCAGCCTTCTGGAAGCATAATTTCAACAGTAGCAGGTCCTTTATTAGGCGTATACACGGTTCTTACAGCACGGTCATAAGTGTCTGAATTTATACGATTTTTTATATTGATTTCGCAACTCATTTCATTTCCCCCTTTTTTGAAACCAAACACCTCTACATTTATCATCGGCTATTATATATTTAAAGTTAAGCAGAAATATTTGAATTGTCTATCAGGGGAAATTAAATAAAGGTATCAGACGAACTGATACCCCGCCTTAAGGAAATATCTTTTATCCTGCTTTGGATAAGAGATATTATCATAATCATAATATTATATATGCTCATACATTGAATATTCTTGTCAAGTATTTTTTTATCATAATTAGTAAGCGTTAAAAATTATTCTTGACATTTCGTAATTGCCTGATATTTTTAAAAAAATTGATGAAATTTATTCTGGTTGTTTCAAAATCTAAAATCATTAAATGAACAATAAATTATTTGTTTTTGCCTGATATTCAGATCACCTCAAATCCACCGCCCACCCGCAGTATTCGGAATTGTAACGGGCCCCGAGTATGACGAGCCCTTCGGTCATGTCAGCGGCTGCTTCAGGCGTGATCTGTATCGATACCTCCAAAGACCAGACGTCCGTTCCGTCCTCGCGCTCGGCTGGCTCTATCTCGTTTACGCGAAAGCCCCGTTCCTGCAGCTCCTTCGAGAGCTTGGCAGCCTCAAGCTGGTTCGGCGAAAGGAACTGATGCTCGATATATAAATGGTCCCTCTCCGAGAAGCCCCTTGCCCGCACCAGCTCAAGTATCTCGCCGTTTCTCTTGAGGAGCTTTTTAAGCTCCTTCTCACAGAGCGTTTTCTTGCGCATCAGGCCCCTGCTTTTGCGCCATCGTCCTTTAAGAGTGGGAAGCCCAATGCCTCCCTTGTCTTCAGATAGCCTTCGGCAGCGCCCCTGGCGAGCGCCCTTACGCGTCCTATAAAGCGGGTCCTCTCGGCAACCGATATCGCGCCGCGAGCGTCGAGGAGGTTAAAGGTATGCGAGCATTTGAGGCAGAAATCATATGCCGGGAGGAAGAGCCCCTTTTCCATTAATCTGAAGGACTCCTTCTCGTACATGTCAAAGAGGGTGAAGAGCATCTTGGTGTCAGCCTCTTCGAAGTTGTACCGCGAGTACTCTATCTCGGTCTGCTTGTGGACGTCGCCGTATTTGACGCCCTCAGACCACTGGAGGTCGTAGACGTTGTCCACGCCCTGCAGATACATGGTTATCCTCTCAAGGCCATAGGTTATCTCGCCTGCAACGGGCTTCAAGTCAATGCCGCCTGCCTGCTGGAAGTAGGTGAACTGCGTTATCTCCATGCCGTCGAGCCAGACCTCCCAGCCAAGTCCCCACGCGCCGAGCGTCGGAGATTCCCAGTCGTCCTCGACAAAGCGGATGTCATGGGCAAGCGGGTCAATCCCTAAGGTCTTCAAGCTCTCAAGGTAAATCTCCTGTATCTCATCGGGCGACGGCTTCAATATCACCTGGAACTGGTAGTAGTGCTGGAGCCTGTTCGGGTTCTCGCCGTACCTGCCGTCAGTGGGCCTGCGGGAGGGCTCGACATAGGCCGCCTTCCAGGGCTCAGGGCCGAGGACCTTCAGAAAGGTCGCGGGGTGGAAGGTGCCTGCCCCCTTTTCCATGTCATAGGGCTGCATGAGGTTGCAGCCCCTCTGGGCCCAGAACCTCTGAAGATTCAGGATAACGTCCTGGAAGTACATCTCGATTCCTCCGGTGAGGATTTTATCTACTCTTCGAATTCCTCTCCCGAGGGGGAGAGGATGAAGGTGAGGGGGGTTTACACCATACCAACAGTCCACTCCATCGAGGGAGGGGAGGTCTGTAAGGCCCCACCATTATTGACAGGCTATTCTACAAAAAAGCGCATATCGAAGTCAAAAAAGGTTTTAACCCCTCTTTCCTGAAGAGGGGGAGGGGAGATTATCGTAGGGCGGGCTGTGCCCGCCAATTAATAATCCCCCTCAGTCCCCCTTTAGAAAAGGGGGAGGGCACCTCAGGCCCCGGCGCTCCTGAGCTTTGAGATAAACCGTCTGGTCTTTAGCTCCTTGCCGAGCTGGAACTTTATGAAATCGTAGAGCAGCCTCTCGCTCTCATCCAGGAACGCGGCCCCTGGCTTGAGCCTCACGAGCTTTGCCGCGTCAAGGCGCGCTGCCATTGCCAGGAGGCCCGCGGTGCCTGGTGATACGGGAATGAGCCCCATTAGGCCAGAGGAGCAGCGCCTGCAGACAAGGCCGCCTCGTTCAGAGCTGAAATATACCCGCTCCTCTCCGGGCTGCTGCCTGCATGAAACACAGCCGCCCAGGTGGGGCAGGTAGCCGCATATGGAGAGGAGCCTTATCTCGAAGAACCTCAATGCCTCAGCGCCCTGGCCAGCCTCCATCATCTTCAGAAAATGCACGAGCGTGTGGTAGACGGCAGGCAGGACGAGCCCCTCGCGCGTCATCTCAGAGGTGAGCTCCAGAAGGTAGCAGGCCTCCGCGAGCCGCTCGATGTCCTCTTTCAACGGCGTGAAGGCGTCAACTAGCAACGCGCCCTCCA
>CAZDUP010000077.1:0-1163 GCA_964508625.1 uncultured Thermodesulfobacteriota bacterium | reverse complement strand
GGAAGAACATGAGGTCGATATGCGAGAGGGGGTCGAGGTTGCCGACAAACCTCTTTCTCGACCTGCGCGCGCCCTTGGCGATTCCAGAGAGCTTTCCATGCTCAAGGGTATAAAAGGTGAGTATCCGGTCAGACTCGCCGTAATCGAGCGAGTTCAATACGACCGCGGCTGACCTGTAAGAGCCGCGTTTCATATTACAAAAGACCCATCTTCATGAAAATGGTCGCAAGCCCCAGGAAGGTGAAAAAGCCGCCGACGTCGGTCGAGGCGGTGACGAAGATGCTCGATGATATGGCCGGGTCGAACTTGAACCTCTTCAATACCAGGGGCATTATGGTGCCGATAAGCCCGGCTATCATCATGTTGGCTATCATGGCGAGGAAGAGGAGCAGGCCCACTATGGGGTTGGCGCCGAGGACCCAGGCTATGATCCCGGCCGTTGCCCCGGTAAGGAAGCCGTTGCAGAAGCCGACAGAGACCTCCTTCAAGAGCACGCCCCTCGCGTTCTTGAAGTTTATCTCGCCAATGGCGAGCGCCCGCACGACCACGGTGATGGTCTGCGTGGCGGCGTTTCCGCCCATGCCCGCGACTATGGGCATGAGCACCGCGAGGAGCACGAGCTGAGCTATGGTGCCCTCGAAGAGCTTCACGACGCTCGCGGCGACAAGGGCGGTCGCGAGGTTCAGAAAGAGCCAGGGCACGCGCATCCTTATGGACCGAAGCGGCGGGTCCAGGGCTCTTGCCTCGGTATTGAGGCCGGCCATCTTGTAGAAGTCCTCGAATATCTCCTCTTCGAGGACGTCTACCACGTCGTCGATTGTTATCCTTCCGACGAGCCTGCCTTCGCTGTCAACGACCGGCATTGATATGAGGTCGTATTTCTGGAAGAGCTTGGCGACCTCCTCCTGGTCCATGTCCGTTGTGACGTGCAGGGCCTCCCTGTCCGTTATCTCGATTATCCGCGTCAAGGGCCTGGCAAGGATGAGCTTGTCGAGGGGGACCGCGCCCACAAGCCTTCCGCCGCTGTCAACGACAAAGACGTTGGAGATGTTCTCTATCTCCTCAGCCTTTTTCCTTACGGCTTCTATGGTCTCCTCGACCGTGGCGGTCTCGTGGACAGAGACGAGCTCGGCCTGCATCTTTCCGCCGGCAGTGTCCTCGGG
>CAZDUP010000076.1:3557-9038 GCA_964508625.1 uncultured Thermodesulfobacteriota bacterium | reverse complement strand
GGCAAAAAAAAACCCCTTCTTACGATAAGAAGAGGCTCCGCTGAAAAACCCTTTCTTATCTTCCAAAGCCCCGAAGGACTCTGCTGGAATTAGCACCTGGCGTTACGCCTCGGCGTAACCGGTTGCTGTGGCTTCATAGGGCCAGTCCCTCAGCCACTCGCGATAAGAGCGTCGATATTAAATTATTGTCCTGATTTATAATACAATAAAGCTGTTATGTCAAGGGGTATTTACCCCTGTTATTTCTGGCCTACTTGTTATGGCAGGCTCCGCAAAGGGCGCTGCCCGTGTTGTCCATAGAGAGCATCGGGTCAGGCTGCGAGCCGTCCCGAAGGGCTGCCGCTTCCTCGTGCTCGCCCTTCACGTACCGAGAATGGCAGGAAGCACAGGTTATGCGCCCGCCCGGCAGGAGTATTGCCGGGTTTATGGAGGAGAGCTTCACGAGGCCGGGGTTCTTTATGGTGGCAGCGGCATAATCCAGGCCTATCGGATGGTCGCAGACATTGCCGTGGCAGATGCGGAACTCCCTGACCGCTACCTCTTCCTCGTGGCAGCTCACGCATTCACGGGATTCCTGGTCGAGCAGGAGCTCAAGGGCGAAGACATACCGTGGAAGAAAAAGAAGAACGGCGATCAGGATGATCCTTGCCATATTCCCTCCTCAGGCTTTTGCGTCAGAACCTGAAATTCAACCCAAGCGTCACGGTCTGAGATTCCCAGTTGACCTCGTTCAAAGCCGTGTCAACCTCGGTCCCGTCCGAGAAATAAGTCCTGTCAGTGCCGTCTGTCAGGCTGAAGTCCTTCATGTCCCAGGCACCGCCGACTGACCAGTTCTCTCCAAGATTGTACTCTGCGCCGAGCGAAATGACAACCCCCGTGCCCCTGCCCCAGTGCTCGAAGCTCACGGGGTGGTCGAAATCAGTCCTCAGGTTCCAGTCAGCCTCTGCTTCGAAGTAGGCGAGATGGTATTCGAGCGAGCCGAGGAGCGTAAGGTCCTTTATGACATACGAGAAGTCCGCGCCTGCCCACGGCCCTACCCACCGGCTTGAATAGGTGCTGTTGAGGCCACCGAAAGGCCCGCTGGCCGGTATGGTCTGAAAGCCATCGGTTATCGTCAGGTTCTGCATGTGATAGGAGAGGCCTGCCATTGGCATGATCTTAAGCTGGTTGCCAGGAGGGCCTGCGCCGAAGACGTACCCTACCCCGCCTGAGACATCCCAGACAGAGCCGTCGTCAGCGGCGTTGTTCGAGCGGGAATACTCCATTGTCCTGTTGTTGCCCCTGAAGTCAGAGTCCTGGTTTGAGCCGTCAGTTATGAAGCCGTACCCCACTGAGCCCCTGATATAGAGCCGGTCGAGAAATATCCTCGTTCTGGCCTCGAGGAAACTGCTCTCGATGTCCTTCCACTGGAGTTCCGAGAGCACGTTCACGAAGTTGCCGAACGGCGAAAGACCCGCGATGTTCCAGTCGAGCTGGTCGGTCCTCTTGCCGACAGAGAGCTTCACCTCTGATATTTCGTCGGCTGCGCCGGCGATGCCGGGGATTATGGCCAGCGCCGCGGCCATGAGCAGAAAGCCTTTTCTCATCTTTTACCTCTGGTTCTGACGGGTTCAGTCTTTAATGACAATGCCGAACCTGGTTTCGGTTATCTCCTCTGACCTGCAGACTGGGCATTTGGACGGGGTCTTGAGCCGGGTCCTTTTCCTGAATACGAAGCCGCATTCGAGGCACTTCGAAGGCTCAACGGCCAACTCTCCGTTGACCTGGCTTGCGGCTGAACGGGCGATGTGGGGCAGGTGCTCGTGCACTTCCTTTTCGCTTATGCCTACGGCCTTTGAGATATCCTTTGCCGTGAGCATATCCCCCCTCAATGCCTCGATTATCCTCTGGCGGATTGTAAGGTCAGTGCGGTCCACGTGATAGCTCGGAATGAACAGGGTTAAAACGTCAGAGGTCAAAATTGAGCGGAGTATAACATATTGTCTGAAGCGGGCAAAAGGAATTCTGGATTCCATTCATCTGTTGGAAAAGAGAATTGAACATCAAGTCAATGACTTGGATCGCAAACCAAGAGCGGGCTCCAGGCTGCGCCCTGAAGCCCGCCCGTTTTCAATATATCTCGTTGAAGAGGCCGAGGATATGGGGGACGACCTGCTTTTTCCTCGAGATGACGTTCCTGAGCTCATAGACCCCTTCGCCTAACTTCGGGTAATCGAGCTTGTAGAGCACCTCCTTGTCGCCTACTGCCAGAAGAAGCGACGTGCCCTGGGTTATGTCCGTGACAAGGAGGGCCGAGAGCTTGAGCTCTTTGCCGTCCCTTGCCTTTACAAGCTCAGCTGAGAGCTTCAACGCCTCTTCCCGGAACTCATCAAAGCCTATTGTCTCTACCTGGCCAATGCCGAATTTTCTGCCCTTTGTCTCAAAGACCTTGAAATCGCCGCCCACGACAGCCTCAGGCCCCCTGCTCTTCAAGCTCGCGGTAGAGCCGAATATCTCCTTGCCGAGGACCATATGGTCTAGGCCAGAGCGCTCCTCGAGCCAGCCGACTATCTCTTTGTCCCTTGCCGTGGTGGTCGGGGACTTCAGTATCACGGTATCCGATAGCACGCCAGAGAGCAGAAGCCCGGCTATTTCCTTTTTAAGGGGCGCGCCAGTCCTCCTGAAGAGCTCGGCCACAAGGGTCGATGTCGAGCCCACAGGCTCGCAGATGAACGGTATGGGAAGCGGGCAGGTGAAGTTGCCTATCCTGTGATGGTCAACGACCTCGACGATGTTCACCTTCTCGGCGCCGTCTACCGCCTGTGAAAGCTCATTATGGTCGACGAGCACGAGGTTTAGCCCTGAAGGCTTCAATATGTCCGTCTTTGTGATGACGCCCTGCATGACGCCGCTGCCGTCGAGCACAATGAGGCCTGCTGAGGCTGCTGCCTTGAACTTTATGCTCTCTACCAGGTCATCCGGCGCAACCGTCTCAAAGCTCCGCTCGCAGATCTTGATGGCCGGGGTGGAGACCCTTACGAGTATCGATGTCGTGGCCGAATCGAACGGGGAGACTATTATGCTCACGCCCTTTTCTCTGGCAGCATCAAGGACGCACTTCTCGACATCGAAGCCGCCTGAGATTATGAGGAGCCCCACGCCCTTTTCAACTGCCCTTTTCTGGATGTCCTTCCTGTCCCCGACTATTATGGCGCATCTGCCTGGCTCTTCCTGCCCGAGTATATAGAGGAAGGCCTCCTCTGACATCGCGCCTATATACACTGTCAAGGTAAGTTCTTTTGCCCCGAGCGTATCATGCTTGACCTTTGCGCCCAATGTCTCGACGATATTCTTCAAAGAGGTCGTCACCTCTATCGAATGCTCTGCCTCGAGGTAGCGCTTTGCGAGCTCCATGAGGGTGAGGACGCCCTTTGGCCTTCCCTCCGGGTCAAGGACAGGCACGAACCTGACCTCTTCCTTTCTCATGAGCTCGAGGACCTTGTGGAACGGGGTCTCCTCCTTGACGGTAACGACGCCGGAAGACATGATGTCCTTTGCCCTCGGGTGTACGTCGGCGATGTACCTGGGCGGCTGGATATTGAAGCGGTTCAGTATGAACTCGGTCTGGGGGTTAAGATCGCCCGCCCTTGCAGCGATAAACGGGGTCTCGCAGAGCGCGCTTTTGAGTTCAGAGAGGGCTATGGCCGAGGCGATAGAGTCTGTGTCAGGGTTCTTGTGTCCGATTACGAAAACAGTATCCTTTTTCATCGATGCCTTTTCTTTCCCTTTCTTCAATGAGAGCTATATGAACAGCGAAACACAAGATGGAACAGGACTCCGCGTGGAAAAAGCGGGGCCGGCTCCAGTCAGATACTTTTTCAGTAGGTAGCTGCGCCTATCGCTCCGCCGACGGCGCCGCCCAGGACTCCACCGACAAACATGCCTCTGTTTCTTGCCTTGGTGATCTTTGAGCGATCCTGGATAAGCTCGGGGGTGTACTGCGGGTCTGATTTTACATCGGACAGCATGGCAGGATCTTTGACCTTGATCAATTCGGCTTTTGCCCTATAACACGTACTCCAGAAATCCGGCTGGTCTTCCTCAACTATATTGATCATGTGCGCATTGATCGAGCACGCGTCCACAATGAATATACTGAGGACATCGAATTCGCTGCACGAAGCTGAAAACCCGGAATCTTTAGCCACTATCATCCCGAGCACCTCAGCCGCATCCTGCGCCAGGGCCGCGTTTTTTTTGATTATGACCCCAGTACAGGAAGAGACTGTCCGTGATGCGTCGATCTCGTATCCATGCCTGGTAATCGAGGCACTGCACCCCGCCGACAAGGCGATCATCCCTATAAGAAGCAGTATCCTGACCTGCCGCATAACCCCTCTCGCCATAACATAGGAATATACCTTAAAGGCAGTCATATTTCCAGAGTAATTGTAGAAAAAGAGTTGTTTTAAAAAGTGTTTGGAGGTTTGGAACGCGTTTATGAAAAACTCAGGAGCTGTGCTCTCTGGTCCTGTGGAAGGCTATGTCAGGCCATTGCTCTATCGTGTAGTTGAGCTGCCATTCGCTCGGCGAGAGGAAGGTAAGATTGCCTTCCGTGTCCCGCGCAAGGCGAGCGGCGTTCTTCTTCTCGAACTCCTCCATCTTCTTTCTGTCGCCGTCTATCCAGCGAGCCCTCTGCGCGTCATACGGCTCATAGGCGGCGTCCACGCCGTACTCGTCCCTGAGCCTCGCCATTGTGACGTCGAACTGCAGGGCGCCCACTGCGCCGAGCACGTAGTCGTTGTTTGTAAGCGGCCTGAAGACCTGCACCGCGCCCTCTTCCGTGAGCTGCTCGAGCCCCTTCTGCAGCTGTTTCACCTTGAGGGGGTTCTTGAGGAGCACCCTCCTGAAGTGCTCGGGCGCGAAGCTCGGTATTCCGGTGAACTTCAAGGGCTCCTTTTCGGTAAAGGTATCGCCTATCTTTATGGTGCCGTGGTTGTGTATGCCTATTATGTCGCCTGAAAAGGCCTCTTCGACGTTCGTCCTGTCCTGGGCCATGAATATGGTGGCATTGGAGAGTATCATCTCCTTGCCTATCCTGTGGTGCATGACCCTCATGCCCCTGGTGAACCTGCCGGAGCAGATGCGGATGAAGGCAATCCTGTCCCTGTGCGCAGGGTCCATGTTTGCCTGTATCTTGAAGGCAAAGCCGGTGAAGGGCTCTTCGTACGGAGAGACGACCCTCTCAATGGCGGCCCTGGGCTGGGGCGCTGGCGCGAGCTCGACAAAGGCGTCGAGTAATTCCTTTACGCCGAAGTTGTTTATCGCGCTGCCGAAGAATACCGGGGTCTGGCTGCCCTTTAGGTAATGGCCTATATCGAAGGGATTTGCCGCTCCGTCGAGGAGCTCTATGTCGTGCCTCAGCTCAGAGGCCTGCCTGCCGAGGAGCGTATCGAGCCTTGAGTCAGCCAGGTCGGTTATCACGATGCCTTCCGCATCCCT
>CAZDUP010000076.1:1876-3547 GCA_964508625.1 uncultured Thermodesulfobacteriota bacterium | reverse complement strand
TGAAGAGGTGAAGCTCTTTCTTATAGAGGTTGTATACGCCCCTGAAGCCCTTGCCAGAGCCTATGGGCCATGAAAGGGGCGAGCATTCTATCTGGAGCTTGTCCTCTATCTGGGCGAGGATGTCGAGCGGGTTCATGCCCTCCCTGTCCATCTTGTTTATGAAGGTGATGACCGGGGTGTTCCTCATGCGGCATACGCCCATGAGCTTTTCCGTCTGCGGCTCAACGCCCTTTGCAGAGTCGATTACCATGAGGGCGCTGTCAACTGCAGTGAGGACCCTGTATGTGTCCTCGGAGAAGTCCTGGTGGCCTGGCGTGTCGAGGAGGTTTACCTCGAAGTCCCTGTAGTTGAACTTCATGACAGAGGTAGTGACGGAGATGCCCCTCTCCCTCTCTATGGACATCCAGTCGCTCGTGGCATGGCGCGAGGCCTTCCTGGCCTTTACCGCGCCAGCGAGCTGTATTGCGCCGCCGTAGAGGAGGAGCTTTTCAGTGAGCGTGGTCTTTCCGGCGTCTGGGTGGCTAATTATGCCGAAGGTGCGCCGCCTGTCTACCTCTTTTTGGAAGTGCTTTGACATTTTTCCCGCTAAAATTAAAAAAGTCAATCAGGCTGCTCAAAAAACTCCATATGCAAGGCGTCGAGCGAATCGACAAGCAGATGGACTTTTTCAGAAGCCTGAAAATAAAAAAATGGGCCTGGGCTGGCCCATTCAGCCAATGATTATACAATAACGGGACACGGGGGTCAACGGGGAAAGATGTGAGACGGGCGTGCTGATTGCGTGCCGGAATATTGAAATACATGAAGACGCCATGATATACTCCGTGAGGTCCAAAAACAAGCCCAGCCTGGAACACGGAATGCCTGAGAACTCAACCCCAGCAAAGCTACCGCTCATTGCCGCTGCCATTATCTCGGCTCTGGCTGCCTCTGCCGTTTTCCTTCCATCGCTCGGCTTTGAATTCGTCAACTGGGACGACCCAATCTATCTCTCCTGGAACCCGGATGAGACGGGCTTCGGGCTCAAGGCAGCCTTTACCGCTGTCATAAACGGCACATGGATACCGCTCACATTCCTCTCCTACGCCCTTGACAAGGCGCTCTGGGGGACGGAGCCCTTCGGATACCACCTTACGAACGTCACCCTGCACGCGGCTAACGCATTTCTCCTTGCGCTCCTTGCGGGCCGCCTGGCAACGGGACGGCTGAATGGGCGCGGCCTGTTCGTCTTCGCGCTCGCAGCAGGCCTTCTCTTCGGCATCCACCCCCTCCGCGCAGAATCCGTTGCATGGGTCACTGAGAGAAAGGACGTACTGAACGGCCTCTTCTTCCTCCTCGGCGTACACGCCTATGTTAGTTACGCGAAGAGCAAAGGGGCGGTCGCCTACGTCCTCACGCTCGTCCTCTTCGTGCTCTCTCTTTTGAGCAAGCCGATGACAGTGACCATGCCGCTGGTGCTGCTGTTACTGGACTATTACCCGCTCAGGCGGCTCAGAGAGTCCTGGACAAAAATTCTCCTTGAAAAGGCGCCCTTCCTTGCCCTCGGCTTTGTTGCAGGGCTCGCGGCCATCTGGGCGCAGGGAGAGGCGATAGTGGCGGTGGAGTCGCGTCCGGTAGTCGAGAGGGGCCCCCGTGCAGCGTGGGGGTTTATCTTTTTACACAAAAAGACAC
>CAZDUP010000076.1:0-1866 GCA_964508625.1 uncultured Thermodesulfobacteriota bacterium | reverse complement strand
CCTCTACAAGACTCTGCTGCCTTTTGACCTGGCGCCCCTCTATCCGCGCGACTTCGAGGCAGGGCTGGGACTTGTCTTTGCCGTCTACGTCATAGCGCTTGCTGCCCTCACCGCGCTCGCCATTTACCTTAAGAGATGGAGCAGGGCCTTTCCATGTGCCTGGGCCTACTACGTTATGACTCTCCTTCCGGTCATCGGCCTTTTGCAGGTGGGAGGGCAGGCAGCGGCTGACAGGTATACGTACCTGCCTGCCATGAGCCTCGCCATGCTCACGGCAGCCGGGTTCGGCTGGATCGCGCAAAGGGGTGCAAAGGCCTTTGCGCCTGTGCTTACGTCACTTTTCCTGCTATCTGCGATTTTGTTCGCCCTTACGCTCAGGCAGTCCGCAATCTGGAAAAATTCTGTCTCGCTATGGAGCCGTCAGATCGAGGCTTTCCCGGCCCATTACCAGGGCTATGTAAAAAGAAGCGAAGAGTATGTAAGGCTCGGGAAGAGCGAGCTCGCTGCCGCGGACCTGAAGATGATCTCTCCACAGGGCAGCCATGGATACATGAGCCGCGGAAACACCTATCTAAGCCTCGGGAAGTTCGACCTCGCGCTCGAAGACTTCAACAAGGCCATCGAGTCCGGCAGCCACGTGCCCATTGACCTCTATTCGAACCGTGGCAGCGCGCTTGTGAACCTCGGCAGGTTCGAAGAGGGGATATCTGACCTTACGATGGTCATCGACGCTGACGGCAGCAGCCCTGGGCCGTACAGGGCGCGAGGCACCGCCCATGCCGTTGCAGGCCAGTACGGGAACGCGCTCAAGGATTTCATCAGGGCGGCTGAGATAGACCCCTCGGACCCCTCTCTCCACATCGACATGGGCAAGGTCTACATGCTTCTCGGAGACCGTGAAAGCTCTTATCAGAGCATGAAAAAGGCGCTCGAGCTCGGGGACGAGGCGGCATTGAGGTATCTTAACGAGCTTGAAGGGATTGGCCTGGGTCGCGAATGATCTTTAAATGGAGGGTTGGATGAAGCAGATCACATGGAAATACAATCTCATACTGTTCAGCTTCCTATTTTTTGCCTTCGGACATGCTATTCACGCCCAATGATGATAAGCCTGTCCCGTTTGATTACATACTCGATTCCTTTCCGCTGACCGGGTTCATATCCGTTGGCTTATTGGTCCTGCTCCTTATCTACGGCATTGCCAGGCTCATTCAGATATTCTGGAATTCCCTAATTGCGGACCTGTTCAAAACGAGAGATATTGACTTTCAAGAGGCAATGGCAATATCCCTGATCTTCAGCCTGTTTACAATCTGAATTCCAGCTCCGATTTACTCCTAGCTCCTCACTTCATCAGCAGACTCAGCTACGCCCAGGTAGTCCGGCATCTCAAAAGACTCTGTCGCGCTGTGAAGCCGCCAGAGATGCGCTCAAGGCGGGCAGGGCTTCAGCCCGGCAGCGCTTGAATGAGAACCCTGCTTCATGGCGATCTCCACCGCCTCTTCTATAGACCTGGAATATTCGAGCAGACCTTCCCTCCGCCTCACCCCGATCCTGCGCAGTTTGAGCACCATCCTCCTGTCGAGGCCATTGATGATGATCCTGATGTTGTTCTTTCCGCATTTTTCGAAGATCGATTCGAGTGCCACCATTGCGCTCATATCCAGCATGGTCACGTCTGACATATCCAGTATGATTATCTCTATCTCCTTGCGGAGATTGGCCATGATACTCAATGCTTTTTGAGCAGAGCCGAAAAACATTGCGCCGTTGATGTCGTATATCATAATGTTCTCAGGAAGCCCTTTTTGCCGCGATTTATCATTTTTTTCCTGCTCGAGCGGTTTTATGCCGGCCAACTCGATG
>CAZDUP010000075.1:4906-9067 GCA_964508625.1 uncultured Thermodesulfobacteriota bacterium | reverse complement strand
GCAGTCTCCTGGTCAGTCGCCTCGCTTCCGAGCATCTCCTTGCTCATGACCTTCACCGCGCCGCCAAGCGTCTCGACAGAGCCGTTGTTGAAATACGGATAGGTTAGTGCCACGTTACGGAGCGTCTGCACCCTGAACTTGTACTTGTCCTCATCCTTTTTTGTCACCGCGAACCTGCCCACGTCGGTCGAGCCAGGCACCCTTATCATGTAGAAGTTGCCGTCAGTGAAGTTCGGCCCGTTGTGGCAGGCAACGCAGCCCTTCTTCTGGAAGAGCGCCCAGCCGTCCTCAGCCTCTTTGCTGATTGCCTCCTTGTCGCCCCTCAAGTACCTGTCAAAGGGCGAATTGGGCGTTATTAGCGTCCTCTCGAAGGCCGCTATGGCCCTGGCGACATTCACTGAATTTACGGAGTCCCTGCCGCCGAATACTGACTTGAACAACTCCACGTAGGCAGGGTTGGCCTTGAGCTTTTTCACCATGTTCTCGAGGCTCTCGTTCATCTCGACCTCGGCCTGTATGGGCCCGAGAGCCTGCTCTTCAAGGGTCGCTGCCCTGCCGTCCCAGAACTGCGAGGTGAGGAAGGCGGAGTTGAGCACGGTCGGCGTGTTCCTCGGGCCAGCCTGGTGCTTGTGCCCGAGCGCCCTCGGCACCCTGTCGGTAAAGGCAAAGGACGGGTTGTGGCAGGTAGCGCAGCTCACAACGCCTGAGGATGAGAGCCTCGGGTCAAAGAAGAGCATCTTGCCGAGCTCCACCTTTGCCCTGGTAAGAGAATTGTCCGCAGGGATAGACGGCAGGGACGGAAGAGGCTCCGTAGCCCATGCTCCTCCCGCAATCAGGAATACGAGCGCAATAGCGCCCAGGATGACTCTATTCATTTATGGCCTCCATCATTTTGTTGTGTGGGAATATATCGGAGTAGCCAATGGTTGTCAAAGACAACGGTCACTTGACGGCAGGGTACTTCGGCATTAGATAATCTAAAGGCCTGTATGCTCCATTATGCCCGCGACAAGGCGCCCGAAGGCCTCTCCCCCCTCGCCAGCCGCAAACTTTATCTCTCCCCTGCCCTTTCCCAAGCCGAGTTCCAGGGCCCTCGCAATCTGTCTCTGCTCCCATACGGATTTCGATGCGACAGGCTCCCATCTGCCGAAGCTCTTTATGAGGCCGAGCCCGACGATATCTGCCGCGACCCTGTCTCCGCTGGCGATTATGCTCTCAGTCTTTGCGGGCGTGCCTTTCCACGGACCGCCCTCTATCATCGATATGGTCGCGTCAACTATATTTATGTCAGGCGTATAGGCAGCATTGAACTCTGAGATGAGCTCCTCCCAGTGTTCCGCGTCTATGAGGTATGGCCGCTGCCTCAAATGGGTGCAGCCGATGAAGTTCTTGAGTGTTATCGTGTAGCTCGCGGACCTGTGCGTCTTTACGACCGGCAGGTTCACGATGACATCAGGCCTGTATATCCATTCGGTGACATAGGCCTCTTTGACGTACTTCGCGCCCTTCAAAGGCACCGCGTACCAGTCGAAGTCTTCGAAGATCACTACCTCGGCCCCGCTCTCCTCAGCTGCCTTCAGGATGCCGTTCCTCGACATGTTTCGGCGCGTCGATATTGTCCTCAGTGCCGACATGTCGCCGACATATACCTTTCCGGCCCCATGCCTGAAAAGCAGCCTCACAACGGCAGAGACCACCTCCGGGTTGGTCGTGGCAGGGTGGCTCTCGCCCGAGACTACGTTGGGCTTCACGAGCACGCTCTTGCCCCGCAATGATAGCCTCTCGAAGCCGCCGATGAGCGCCACGGCCCTCTCGACCATATCCTCCACGGTCGAACCAGTGGCTATGGATACGAGCGCCTTGCCGGATTCAGTAAAGGCGTTCTCCCTTATCCTCGGCTCTTTTTTGATATCGGGTTTTGAGAAGAACTGGGCAAATGCCTCCCTCTTCCCTGAGGAGAGGAGCAGCAAAGACGCGCCTAACGTGCCGAGTATCGACCGTCTTGAGAGCATCTGCAAAGTATATCAGAGGCTGAAGTACTTTGTTCCGAAAGCGTGCTTACCTGAGGGTAATCTTGAGAGACGGAAAGTCGTCTATTATAACGTCGCACCCGGCTGCCTCGAGCTCTCCCCTGCCCCTGAACCCGTATGACGCGCCGACGGTGAACGCGCCAGCTGCCTTGCCTGCCTCGCAGTCAACCGGGCTGTCGCCTACCACCACGGTCCTTTCAGGGAGCGCGCCAAGCTCCCTTATGACCTTCTCAATGGGCTCCGGGTGGGGCTTCTTGTTCGGCAGCGAATCCCCGCCAAGTACTACCTTGAAAAAGCCCTTGAGCTTCATGATATCGAGTATCCTGTCAGCCAGCCCAAAGGGCTTGTTCGTGACCACGGCCATTTTCTTGCCACTTGACATGAAGTGTCCTATGGTCTCCTCTACGCCTGGATAGAGATATGTATCAACGACAAGATGGCTGCCGTAGATCTCGAGGAACTTGAGGCGCGCTTCAGAGAGCCTTGAGTCGTCCTCTCCTGGCATGAGCTTCTCGAGAAGGGGTTTGACGCCCCAGCCTATATGGCCGACTATCTCCTCGGCCTTTCTCTCTGAATATCCCATGGAAACGAGCGTCCTGTTCGCGCACCAGGCTATGTCCTGGCTTGAGTCAATGAGCGTGCCGTCAAGGTCGAATATTATAAGATCAGCGTCCATACAGTCCCTTTCGCGTCAAATTATCGGAGCAGTATAGCATAAAGGGCGGCTCCAGAGCCTTTGAATTTACCGGAAGTAATTGGTAAAATACTCCCATGATAAGGAAGCCCGTAGTGGCCGGGCGTTTCTATCCCGGCACAAAGGCGGCCCTCGCGGCTGCCGTTGAAAAGCTCCTCTCACACAGCCCCAAAGAAGAGGCTATAGCCGTCCTCTCCCCTCATGCAGGGTACATGTTCTCAGGCGACGTTGCCGGCCACCTCTATTCTTCCATCTCGATACCAGAAAGGGTCGTACTAATCGGCCCGAACCATACAGGGCTCGGCGCGCGCGTAGCCGTGGCAGCCTCCGGCCAGTGGGAGATACCCACCGGGCGTGTCAAGGTGGACGAGGAGACCGCGACCGAAATATTGGCCTCGTCGCACCTTTTTTCGCGAGACATGGAGGCGCATCTCATGGAACACTCCCTCGAGGTGCAGCTCCCCTTCATAACTGCGGTGAACCCGTTGGCGGGCATAGTCCCCATAACGGTCATGCGCGCCTCTGCCGCTGAATGCGAGGAGATGGGCAGGGCCATTGCCGGGGTGCTCTTTGAGAAAAAGGGCGAGAGCCTTATTGTGGCGAGCACTGACATGAACCACTATGAGCCGGACCTTGTTACAAGAAAAAAGGACAAGCTCGCGCTGGAGAAGGTCCTTGCGCTCGATGCCAAAGGACTTCTCGACGTGACATCAAAAGAGGACATCACCATGTGCGGAGTGGTCCCTTCGGCAATAGCCATATTCGCGGCAAAGGCCCTTGGCGCGAGGCGCGCAAGGCTTGTCAAATACGCGACCTCAGGCGACGCGAACGGAGAGAAAAGCCAGGTCGTGGGCTATGCCGGGGTCATCATAGGATAACAGGCCATTCCAGCCCCAAAATACGCTCTCTCAACCGCTTTACATTCAGGGCGGCTTCTGTTAATATGGCTGCCTTCATTCCCTTGCAAATCAAAGGCTTGAAGAGTCTTCCGTCAAACAGACCGAAGGCCCTTACAGGCCTGCCCAGGAGGTTCCAGAATTGACCGTCCGCACGCGTTTCGCACCCAGCCCAACGGGCTATCTCCACATTGGCGGGGCCAGGACAGCCCTCTTCAACCTGCTCTATGCCAGGCGCCTTAACGGCAAGTTCATCCTCAGGATAGAGGACACTGACGTAGCACGCTCGACAGAGGAATCGATAAAGGCCATCCTCGACGGCATGGAATGGCTCGGCCTCAACTGGGACGAGGGCCCGTTCTTCCAGAGCAAGCGCTTTGACGAATATAGAAAGTTCGCATATCAGCTGCTTGAGAAGGGCCTCGTCTACCGCTGCTACTGCACTCCAGAGGAGCTTGAGGCAAGGAGAGAGGCTGCATTGAAGGAGGGCCGCCCGCCCATGTACGACGGCAGGTGCAGGGCAAGGAACGACGCGCCGGAG
>CAZDUP010000075.1:0-4896 GCA_964508625.1 uncultured Thermodesulfobacteriota bacterium | reverse complement strand
CTCCCGGCTCGACCTCGTTCAAGGACGAGATAAAGGGCTACATATCATTCGACAACTCGACTATCGAAGACCTCATTATCCTCCGGAGCGACGGCACGCCGACCTACAACTTCTGCGTGGTGGTCGATGACGCGACAATGGGCATAACACACGTCATAAGGGGCGATGACCATATAAACAACACGCCCAAGCAGATGCTCCTCTATAAGGCGCTCGGCTACGAGCTGCCCATATTCGCGCACCTGCCAATGATACTCGGCTCTGACAAGACCAGGCTTTCCAAGCGCCACGGCGCGACCTCTGTCATAGCCTATAAAGATATGGGCTATCTGCCGCATGCCCTCGTCAACTACCTCGCTAGGCTCGGCTGGTCTGCCGGAGACCAGGAGATATTCTCGATGGATGAGCTCATAGAAAAGTTCTCTCTTGAGAGCGTGGGCAAGTCCTCTGGCGTATTCAACCCAGAAAAGCTCTTATGGCTGAACCAGCACTACATAAAATCATCGAGGCCCGAAGAGCTCGCCCCGCTTCTTCTGCCATTCTGGAAGGAGCTGGGGGTGGACGCCTCGAACGACCAGCGGGTCATACCGGTAATAAAGACCGTTCAGGAGAGGGCCAGGACCTTGAAGGAGATGGCCGAGTATTCCCTCTTCTACTTCAAGGAAAAGGTCGAGTACGACGCAAAGGCTTCGGAGAAGTTCCTGAACGCCGAATCAGCCGGGCTGTTGCAGGAGCTGGTCGAGAGGCTCTCTGTCATTCCGTCCTTCAGCGAGCCTGAGATAGAGGCTGCATTCAACAGGCTCCTTGATGAAAAGGGACTGAAACTCGGCAAGCTCGCGCAGCCCGTAAGGGTCGCCCTCACCGGCACAACGATAAGCCCTGGCATATATGAAACGCTCGCGGCAATGGGCAAGGAAATGGCCTTGAAGCGCTTGAAGGACGCCCTTGATTTCATAGTCAAAAAGGGAGCGGCCCGGTAGCCTGTCCGGGCCTTTTATTTCTTGACTTGATGCGTATTTCCTGAGTAAATAAACGATTGCGGTTTGTACAAGCTTAACACGGAGTTTCAGATGTCCAGACTCTTCAAAAAAGTCCTCGTCGCCAACAGGGGCGAGATAGCCACCCGCGTAATAAGGGCCTGCAAGGAGCTCGGCATAGCGACCGTCGCCATCTACTCGGAAGAGGACGCGACCTCGCTTTACGTCAAGAAGGCTGACGAGTCCTACATGGTCGGCCCCGGCCCCATACAGGGCTATTTGAACATCCACAGGCTCGTTGACCTGGCCACAAAGGTCGGCGTGGACGCCATACACCCGGGTTATGGCTTTCTCTCAGAGAACCCCAAGTTCCCGCGCCTTTGCGAGAAAAAGGGCATCACCTTCATAGGGCCTTCGAGCAAGACCATCTCGGAGATGGGCGACAAGGTAATGGCCCGCAAGATGATGCAGAAGGCCGGCGTGCCAATACTGCCCGGCACCGAGGACTCGATAAAGGACGTTGACGAGGCGGTCGCCTTCGCCGAGAAGATAGGCTACCCCATCATGGTCAAGGCCTCGGGGGGCGGCGGCGGCAGGGGCCTTAGAGTGGCGCGCAACAAAAAAGAGCTCGTGGACTCGATCACCACGGCAAAGAAGGAGTCCGCGGCTGCCTTCGGCGTCTCCGAGGTCTTCCTCGAGAAGTTCCTCGAGAAGCCGCACCACATCGAGTTCCAGATACTCGCGGACAACCACGGCAACACCCTTCACATGGGCGAGAGGGACTGCTCCATACAGAGAAGGCACCAGAAGCTCGTGGAGATAACCCCTTCCCTCATCCTGAACCCTGACCTGAGAAAGCGGATGGGAGAGGCTGCGGTGAAGGCCGCGAAGGCCGCGAATTACACGAACGCCGGGACAGTAGAGTTCCTCGTTGACAACAACCTGGACTTCTACTTCCTTGAGATGAACACGAGGATACAGGTCGAGCACCCTATCACCGAAGAGGTCACGGGCATCGACCTCGTGAAAAAGCAGATAGAGATAGCGGCAGGCATGCCCCTTGGCTTCTCTCAGGAGGATGTCAAGGTAAACGGCTTCGCGATAGAGTGCCGCATCTGCGCCGAGGACCCCAAGAACAACTTCTTCCCCTCTTTCGGCAAGGTGACATCGTACTACTCGCCCGGCGGCATCGGCGTGAGGATCGACGGCGCCATCTACAAGGACTTCGTCATCCCCAACTGCTACGACTCGCTGGTCGCGAAACTCGTGGTGCGCGGCACGACATGGGACGAGACCGTCAGGAGAATGCACCGCTGCCTCGAGGAGTTCGTGATAAGGGGCGTGAAGACGACCATCCCGTTCCTCAGGAAGATAATGGAGGACGAGGATTTCAGGAAAGGCTACTTTGATACGGGCTTCATAGACAGGAAGCCTGATCTCATGGAATATGACGAGTACGGCGAGCCCACCGACCTGGTCGCTGCCATTGCGGCGGCCATAGCGGCGCACCACGGGCTCTAATGACGGAGGCGAGATAATGGCTACAAAGACGGCAGCTCCCGCAAAGGCGGACTTGAAAGTCAAGGCAAAGGGCGACAGGAGGACGCAGATAACGGACACGATCCTGCGCGACTCGCATCAGTCGCTCCTTGCCACGAGGATGAGGACCGCCGACATGCTCGAGATAGCGCCCATGCTCGACAGGGTGGGCTACTGGTCCCTCGAGGCCTGGGGCGGCGCCACCTTTGACGCCTGCCTGAGGTTTTTGAAGGAAGACCCGTGGGAGAGGCTCAAGGCCTTCCGCAAGGCCATACCCAACACGAGGCTACAGATGCTCTTGCGCGGGCAGAACCTCGTGGGCTACCGCCACTACTCCGATGACGTGGTGAAAAAGTTCGTCGAGAGGGCAGCGAAGAACGGCGTTGACGTATTCAGGATATTCGACGCGCTCAATGACACGCGCAACATCGAGGTGGCGATACGTGCCACAAAGGAAGCCAAGGCAATGGTCGAGGCGACCATCTGCTACACGACGAGCCCTGTGCACACGCATGAAGGCTTCGTAGAGCTGGGCTTGAAGCTCGTCAACATGGGCGCCGACACGATATGCATTAAGGACATGGCAGGGCTC
This sequence comes from uncultured Thermodesulfobacteriota bacterium, assembly GCA_964508625.1. Lineage (GTDB taxonomy): Bacteria > Desulfobacterota > GWC2-55-46 > GWC2-55-46 > GWC2-55-46 > UBA5799. The sequence goes on along the minus strand of CAZDUP010000075.1, from coordinate 1,788 downwards.
CTTACGCCCATCGCGGCCTATGACCTGGTGAGCAAGATGAGGGAGAAGATAACTCTCCCAATTCACATACATTCTCACGACTCATCGGGCCTTGCCGCCATGAGCTATTTGAAGGCCATTGAGGCTGGCGCGGACATAGTCGATACCGCCCTCTCGAGCCTCGCTTCAGGCACCTCTCAGCCTCCGACAGAGAGCCTGGTCGCGGCGTTGAACGACTCGCCTTACTCGACCGGCCTTGACCTGGGCCTCCTTGCCGAGATAGCCGACAGGTTCAGGGATATACGGAAGAAGTACAAGAGGTTTGAGAGCGAGTACACCGCCATAAACCCCAAGACGCTGGTCGTGCAGATACCGGGCGGCATGATATCGAACCTCGCCAACCAGTTGAGGGAGCAGAACGCGCTCGATAAGATGAACGAGGTCTTCGATGAGATACCGAGGGTCAGGAAGGACATGGGCTACCCGCCTCTCGTCACTCCCACGAGCCAGGTCGTCGGCACGCAGGCCACCCTCAACGTGCTCATGGGCGAGCGTTACAAGGTCATAACGAGCGAGACGAGGAACTACTTCAAGGGCCTCTACGGCAAGCCCCCGGGCTCGATAGACGAGACCGCCCGAAAGCTCGCCATAAGCGACGAGAAGCCGATTACCTGCAGGCCGGCCGACCTCCTCGAGCCGGAGCTCGACAAGATAATGAGGGAGATGGACGGCAAGGCAAAGTCCATCGAGGACGTGCTCTCGTACGCGCTCTTTCCCATTGTCGCGCTCGAGTTCTTCGAGCAGAGGGATTCAGGCAAGCTAGAGCCAGAGCCCCTGGAGGAAGAGATACAGGCGACGGAATCGCACACGGTCCCGCACCTCGCTCCGAGCGAGTTCAACGTGACTGTCCACGGCGAGTCCTACAAGATAAAGGTCGCCGGGGCCGGACACAGGGTCGAGGGCAAAAGGCCGTTCTTCATATCCATTGACGGCAGGCTAGAAGAGGTGATGATAGAGTCCCTCACAGAGGTAATACCCACGACAGCCGGCGAGATAGAGCGGCCTTCAATAACGCAGTCAATAAGGCCGAAGGCGAAAAAAGAAGGCGACGTCACAACGCCCATCCCGGGCAAGGTCACCTCGATAAAGATCCAGGTCGGGGGCAAGGTCGCTGAGGGAGATACGGTACTCACGGTAGAGGCCATGAAGATGGAGAACGAGGTACACACCCCGATAAGCGGCATCGTCCGTAAGATACTCGTGAAGATCGGCGATTCCGTGAACCCTGACGAGACGCTTATAGAGGTGGAGAAGGAATAGACATGCGCTGCCCGGCCTAAACCGGGCAGCGGTTCCATATCACAGAGTCAAAGAGGCGGGGTCAATTGAGGCTTTCCGCCTCTTTGTTTATCAGCAGCCTGCAAAAATATGGCCATATTAAAAGTCCTTTCAGTCGTCTTCCCGGTCTTCTGCATCATAGGCCTAGGCTATATCTTTGCCCGGTTCAGGAAGATAAGCCTCGAACCCATAATCGACGTCCTTCTATATCTCACCATCCCCGCGCTCGTAATATCTTCTCTCTCGCATAAGAAGCTCGTCATCGACGACCTCGCTGTGGTGGCCTTCTCAGCCACAATAGTCGTCCTGGGCACGGGACTTATGGCCTGGATATACTTGAGGCTCATAGGCAGGCAGGACCTCAGGGGCTTCTATCTGCCGGTCATGTTCATGAACTCCGGGAACATGTCATTTCCGCTCGCGCTCCTTGCCTTCGGGCCTGAAGGCCTCACGGTCGCGATACTCTACTAC
>CAZDUP010000074.1:0-9103 GCA_964508625.1 uncultured Thermodesulfobacteriota bacterium | reverse complement strand
AATTGGCACGTACCTCTCGTCTGCCGGAACGGTCGAAGAGGCAAGAGCCGCGCTCGAGACCACGCGGTTATAGGGCGCGCTGCCTGTCGCGGAGGTGAGGCCCGCTGCCAGGTTAGTCGTAATTGTGCCCATGCCGCTCCTGCCGCCGCCTATCTCAATGCCCCTAAGGTAGGCCGAGGAGTTGATCCAGTAGACGGTAGCGCCGGTTATGGTGAGCGTGCCGGAGCTGGTGTTCTCGAAGAACATGGTCACTGTGTTGTGCTTCTGGGCAGTGGCGGCCGCGCTCGAGCCGTTTGCCGCAATATCGACTCCGGTGAGCACTTCCCTGTGGGCGTCCTTTGTGCAGCTGCCGCCCCCGGGGCACTTCTCATCCCTGTCAATGCGCCCTGGCGTAACCGGGCCGACCTGGACCGAGTTCAGATAGCCGGAGATCATGTCGCCGCGGAGAGTGGCCTCCGAGGGGTTGTTGCGCTCATACGGGCAGTCGGTCGAGACTATCTTGTAGTAATAGGTCGTGCCTTCGGCGACGGTATTGTCGCTGAACGCCGTTCCCCAGAACGGCGCGGCGCCGGATACCAGAGTCGCGCTGGAGAAATCAGTGCTCGTGGACCTGAACACCCTGTAGCCCGCGAGGTCGTACGGGTTGTTGATGCTCGACGGGAAGGCCGTGTTGCTCGGCACCTGCGTCCATGAGAGCGACACGGGCGAAGAGCAGCATGAGGCTTCGGCGTTGGTCACTGCCGGGGGCTTTTCTCCGCTGGCCGGGTCCTCGCCGCAGAGCACTGTCGTGGCCTGGGCAGCGGAGACGTTAGAGCCGTTGCCGCAGAGGTTGAACGATACCGCCCTGTAGGAATATGTGCCTGTATCGGCAAGCTCGGGCGCAGCCGGGTTCTCATCGGTAAGCGAGTCGTGCCAGAAGGAGGTGGACTGCGCGGGCGCGATCTCGGCCGATGTGAAGCTGCCGTTGGAATCGGGTATGAGCACCGCTGTCGGTGTCTGGGTGAGATCCACCTGATAGCAGTTGGCTATGAGCGGGAAGCTACCAGAATCCGTAAGGATCTCCGGGTACGTAGAGCTCTCGTTGACGTAGATGCATGTGCGCTCGAGGTCAAGGTCAGCCGGCTGGGTAAGCGAAAGCGCGACCCTCTTCCAGCCCGCCCTTGCGTCTATGACCGGGGCCTGTGGCGCCGTGCTCTTTGACGGGGCAGTGTCAGAGCCGGTGTCAGCGCCGAACCCGCTTCCGGCCGCGCAGGCTGCTACGCCGTCGCCGCACGTGGCGTCATAGTCTGTCTGCACGTACTTGTTGTCATTGGAGTCGCCTCCGGCATCGGATATGAGCGTGGCGTCGCATTTCACGGGAGCTATTGCGTAATAATAAGTCCTGCATCCGAGGAGGTCCGGGCCAGGGTCAGTGTAGCTCGTGGCGCCGGAGGTCACCTCAGGCTTGCCGCTGCCCGGCTCACCGGCTATCCATTCAACTCCAGCCTGCGACGGGTCTATCGGGTAAGACGAGAATGGAGAAGTAGACCTGTATATCCTGAAGCCTGTCACGTCAGGGTTATTCGTCGTGTCGTATGCGCTCCAGTTAAGGAGGACCTGCCCCTCGGTCGCGCCGTCAGCGCCTATAAAGCCCGCTACAGGCGAAGGCTTGGTCGGGTTCAGGGTCGTGTCGTCCACGCCGCTGTCGAAGTCCGGGTTGCTCGGCGCCGGGTTGCCGCTCACCTCCGCTGAAAAATCGCTATGGTTGAGCGCGTTGTCATAGGCCTTGAGCGCAACATAGTACATGGTGGTCGCGCTGCCGTCGGATGGTGAATATGCGAGCGTAGGCACGGTCGGAGTTATCGTGCACTCGTACGAAGTGGAGTCTTCAGAGCAGTTGTAATTGGAGCCGTTCATTATGTTGGCCGAGACGTTGATGGCCCCCTCGTAAACGCCTGTAGAGACGCCGTAGTAGATCTTGTAGCCCGCGATGTCTCCCTCGGTGTTCTTTGTCCACTTGACCTTGAGCCGTCCGCACTGGCCGGGGTCCCTCACCTGTACGTCGAGCGGCGGAGAGGACGGGGGCACGTCGTCGTTAGATGCCTGGCCGACTCCGATATTGCGTAGCCTTATGTGAGTCTCAAGCATGAAGGTGCCTGGCGCGTTCGTGCCAGGTATGTCGGATTTGGTCTGCGTGACGAGGTTTATTGTCAGGAACTTTACGTTGTTCCTGTCAGGCTGCGTCGAGGTGTCGGCGACCTGGCTGCCGTTTATGTCGTAATAGGTGATCGAGAGGCTGTTCACGTAAGGGGCGACCTCTTCGGTCGCGCCAATGCCTCCGTCAGAGAGGTTGTCCGCCTTTCTCACCAGGTACTGTATGCCGCCCGTGGTCTGGAGCCAGTATTTGACCTTGAGCTTGTCTCCGGCGGTTGCGCTGAGAGTGGAGTCTTCCTCAGGGTCGGTGTAGATGAACTCTATCGAATTGGCCGTAGCCTCGGTGAGCACGTCGGCTGTAAGGGCGTTGTAGCCGGCGTTAACCAGCTCCCTTTCCATCATGTTGATGGCGACCCTCGCGTTCTGCTGGGCCTCGACCGTTATGTCCTGGCTCGTGGAAGTCCTGAAGAAGTTGTTGTATACCGAGTAGATCGCCAGCGAGACGAGCGCTGTCACGCCTATGGCTATGAGCACCTCTATTAGAGAGAAGCCATCAGCGCCACTTCGCCTTAAAGTCGCGGATACCGGTTTTCCAGCCATCGTCAGCTCCTCGCCCTCATGGTTACAAGTACGATGCTCTTGGGGGTCCCGAACATGATGTCGGTCCATGTCACGGTCACCGTGACCTCCTTGAGCCCGTCAAGGTTCGCGTTCGCAATGCCGTTCCCGCTAAGGTCTATCAACGACACCGTATAAGACCAGTCGAAGTTCATGTTGCCGATGGGTATGGTCGCGGTCGTCGGCGTGCAGCTCCATACCGGCTTGGCAGGCGTGGCGTCGGTCTGGGTGCAGTTCCTCCTGAGGTCAGCCCTCGCCGTAGTCGTATCGGTAAGATGGATATTGGAGTAAGGGACCGAAAGGAGCGCCTCGACCCTCTCCTGCGCGAGGTTGTTTGCGCTGGAGACCGCCTGGCTGTAGCTCGAGTTCTTGATGGCGGTGCCGGCCAGCCCAGTGAGGCCGAGTATCCCTATGGCCAGGATGGACACGGCTATGAGCACCTCTACAAGGGTGAACCCTTCCGTTCTCTTTATTCTCATGTCGTCAGCACCCGTTCTGTACGTTTATCATGCCCAGACCGCTCACCGTTATCCTCATCCTGTCGCCTGCTATCTGGGGGTTGTTGACGCATATGGTGGTTGCCGTTGCCGCGCCGTTTGGAGCGAACTGAACGTTGAAAGCCGCGCCCGGAGCGGTTATCGAAATGCCGGATTCGAGCGTGCGGACGCTCCTTTTGACGTGGTCCTCCCATGTGCCGCTATCAGGGTCGTAATAGGTAAGGTTGTAGGTATCCCCGCCGGTGAACTCCACCCTCATGAGCATGTTCTCCGCAATTGCCTTGAGCCTCGCGGCATTGAGCTCGGTGACGGTATCCCTCACGGACCTCGTCAGCCTCACGTGAGATATCTGCGAGACGATATAGGGGGTCCCAATGGCCATGAGTACGGCCACGAGGGCTATGACTATGAGGAGTTCGACCAGTGAAAAGCCTTTTTCGCTATGCTTGCGCATGGATATCCTTTCGGATGCTTTGCCCAATAAATTTAGCAAAAGCCATGCCATAAGCTAAGTTGTTGATTTTCTTGAAGTCAGAAATGGCGGGGTGTCATGAAACTATGCATTTTTTTCATAGTCCATAACTTTTTATCTTGTAGAGGAGGGCCCTGTGGCTTATTTCAAGGAGGGCCGCGGCCTTTGTGCGGTTGTTGTTGGTCTTCTCAAGGGCCTTCTTTATAAGCTCTCTTTCAATGGCTTCTTCCGCCTGCTTTATGGAGAGGCCCTGCCCTGTCGGGGCGTTTGATGGGACATCGAGGAGCGGTAGAGAGGCCACGCCTATTGTCCCAGTCTCTTCGAGTATCATGGCGCGCTCGATGACGTTCTCGAGCTCCCTTATGTTGCCGGGCCAGCCATATGCGGCAAGGGCTGCCCTGGCGCCGTTCGATATGGCCTTCGGCTGCCTGCCGAACTTGCTCGCGTACTTGGCCACGAAATGGTCGGCAAGGAGCATTATGTCGTCAGGACGCTCCCTCAGGGGCGGGAGCTTTATCTCTATTACATTGAGCCTGTAGTAGAGGTCGTCCCTGAAACTCCCTTTGGCCGCCTCTTCCTTCAGGTCTTTTAGAGTCGCTGCAACCACGCGGGTATCTGTCTTCACAGGCCTGTTGTCGCCGACCTTTCTGACCTCGCCCTCCTGCAGCACCCTGAGGAGCTTTACCTGTAGCTCGATCGGTAGCTCTCCGACCTCGTCCAGGAATATGGTCCCTCCGCTCGCCTCCTGAAAAAGGCCCGTCTTTGTCCTGTGCGCGTCGGTGAAGGCCCCCTTGACATGGCCGAACAGCTCGCTTTCAAGCAAAGGGCCCGGGATGGCGCCGCAGTTGACGACAACGAATGGACCGCCTGCCCTCGAGCCGCTGTAGTGGATGGCGCGCGCAACAAGCTCCTTGCCGGTCCCGCTCTCGCCAGTTATGAGGACAGAGGTCGTGTAGTCAGATATCTTTCCGGCGAGCTTCAATATCTCGAGCATCTTCGGGTCACGGGTCCTGATGCCGGAGAGGTCGTAATCCCTTGCCGCCGCGTTTTTGAGGCGCTGGTTCTCCTGCCTCAGCCTCTCCCGCTCCTCTGCCTTTTTGACCGTGAGGAGTATCTCATCTGCCTTGAAGGGCTTGGATATATAGTCGTATGCGCCGAGCTTCATGCACTCGAGGGCAGCATCCATCGATCCGTAGGCGCTCATCATGATGACCGTTGGCATGGGGCCGCGCTCCTTCACGGCCTTGAGGAAGGCGAACCCGTCCATGCCAGGCATGCGGATGTCGCAGAGGATGAAATCGAACTCCTCACCGTCGAGCCCATCAAGGGCCTTTGCCGCCTCGCCGAAAGACAGGGTATCATAGCCCTCTTTCCGGAGGATGACCGAGAGCATGTGGCGCATCGACTCTTCGTCGTCTATTATGAGTATCCTCAATGCCGTACCCCTGCGGGCAGGGCCACAGTGAAGACCGAGCCCTCGCCCGGAGCGCTCTTCAGGGTTATCTCCCCGCCGTACGCCTTTATTATGGAGTCAGAGACAAAGAGGCCCAGCCCCGTGCCCCTGCCGACCTCCTTGGTCGTGAAGAAAGGCTCGAATATGCGCGCAGCGTCCTCCTCGCATATCCCATTGCCGGAGTCAGTGAAGCTGACGCAGACGAACTCCCTGTCAGGGGCGGCGAGAGCCGCGTCGTCCCTTCTCCTCCTCGCCATGAGGGGAGAAGGCCTCTTTTCAACGTAAGCTGCCACCTCGATATACCTTTTTGTTGAGCCGTCAAGGGCGTGCGCCGCGTTTATGAGGAGGTTCGAGAATACCTGCCTGAGCTTCCCTTCGTCCGCCATCACTTCTGGAACGGCTTTGTCAGCCGCAATCTTTAGCTCTATTTCCTTCATCTCGTCCATTATTGAGAGGGCCTCCACCGTTTCCCGCAGTAGAGAGCTGATATTAACGGGCACCGGGGCCTTTTTGGACGGCCTGGCCACCTCGAGGAACTCCTTTACTATCGCGTCTATCCTGGAGACCTCTTTCGAGGCCCTTTCGATGAAGTCCTTTGCCTCGCCTGAGTCGCACTTACCGTTGCCGAGTATGTCTATGTAGCCCCTTAAGGCGCCGAGCGGGTTGCCTATCTCATGGGCTATGCCTGCGGCGAGCCGCCCGACGGCAGCAAGGGTCGATGAGCGCAGCAGCTCTTCCTGGGCCGTCAAGAGCTCGACGTTAACGCGCTCGAGGCTCCGTATCTCATCTTCCAGGCGCGTTGCCATGATATTGAACGAGGCGGCGAGGCTCCCGAGCTCGTTGTCGATATCGACCTTCGCCCTCTCGTAGAGCTTGCCGCCCGCTATCCTGGTCGCGGCCTCTTCGAGACGCCTCAGGGGGCTTACCACAGAGCGTGAGAGGAAAAGGAGGCCGAAGCCTATGATTATCGCTGAATCGATGAGGGCGTAGAAGAGGAGGAACCTCCGGGCGCTCGACATGTCCTCGCCGATGTCGCGGAGGCTCAGCATGAAATCAAGCGAGCCGGTCCCTGTGCCTGGCCATTCTATCGGCGCGCTTATCCGTAGCCTTTCTCCTGCGCCGCTGAACCAGCCTCTGCCGTAGCTGAATGATTCGATGCCGTCTGCGAAAGCGAACCTCGCGCCCGGATCAACCGGCATTGAGCCGGACCTGAGGACGACGACGCCCGAAGGCGACGTTATGGTGAAATCCGTTATCCCGGCCTCCCTGAGGGCAGCTCCGGCAAAGGCGGCCGCAGAGGCGCTCTCCTTGTCAGCCTTGAACGCGGCCCTTGCCACGGCAGCCATGTCGGACGCCTGGCTCGTCTTCCAGATAAGGGCGCTCCTCTCGACTATCTTGACGCTCAAGAGCCCGATTAGCCCGATGCCGGCAAGCGTCATTATGACGATGGCAGCGGTAAGCTGGAACCTTATGCCCAGGCCTCTTCCGGCCATGTCAGAGCCCCGTTGCCTTCGCGATATACCACGCTATCATCGCTTCCCCGAAAAAGAGATGAACTGCCGCGCCAAGCGCGAGAAAAGGCCCGAACGGGATGGCGTACCTGCCGCCCTTGCCAAACGCGGCGATGAGCACCGTGCCGATGAGCGCGCCTGTGAACGACCCGAACAGGAGCGTCACTATTACGCCCTTCCAGCCGAGGAATGCGCCTATCATGGCAAGGAGCTTCACGTCTCCCATGCCCATGCCCTCCTGCCCGGTCGCCTTCAAATACCCCCACGCGACCATGAAGAGTATGCCGCCGCCGACAGCCGCGCCGATGAACGAATCGATTACGCCCGGATAGGGCAGAAAAAAGGAGGCCGCAAGGCCTATGACAATGCCCGGAAGGCTTATGACGTCGGGTATTATCTTGAGGTCAAGGTCTATGAAAGTGATTACGATGAGGGCAGAGAGGAAAGCGAAATAGACGAGCGTCTCGACAGACGGGCCGAATCTCACGAATGCGAATACCGCGAAGAGTCCGGTGAGCGCCTCGACAACAGGATACCTCGCCGAAAAAGGCTCTGAGCAGTTCGCGCACCTGCCCCGGAGCGCTATATACGCCACTATCGGCACGTTCAGATAAAAGGGGATCCTTGAACCACAGTTGGGACAGCTCGAAGGCGGAGACACTACCGAGAGCCCCTTGGGGACCCTGTAGATGCAGACATTGAGAAAACTGCCGACTACAGCCCCGAAGATGAAGGGGATGATTAGTATGATATCTAACGGCATTTGCTAAAGCCACCCGGCGTAAAGAGTCCCGGAAACGGAGCGCTGCCTATAAGCTCTCAGGGAGATACGCCTTTCGCTTTTTCTCGACTATCGCGATTATATCGGCGGCCTGCCTGATGGCCTCTACGGATTCCTTCTGGGAGATTATCTCAGCCGGTATGCCGCCGGGTATGGCATCAGGAAAGCGGGAGGTCTTGTAGTAGAGGTCCAGGCTCCTTGAAGAGCCGACGAAGCCCTTGAACTCTTCCTCATAGGTGATGGCCCTGTCAAGGAGTTCGACCACGGAGCGGGTCTCGCGGGCATCTTCCTTGTTGAGGAAGAGGAATGAGCGGAGAGACTTTGCGGCGGACTGCTGGGCCCAGAAGGTTGCCTGGGCATGAAAGCCGCCCTGCTGGTTCCATTCCGCTGCCCTGAGGTCGTACTCGGCCTGCCTCAGCCATCTTTCCGCCTCTTTGAGAAATGGGTCCATTGGGTCCTCCTTACGTCCTGTAGGCTGAGTTTATCCTGACGTACTCGTATGTAAGGTCCGAGGTCCAGACGCGGCTGGTGTGGCGACCTGCGCCGAGGCCGACGAGGACCTTGAGTTCCCTTGCCTTCATGGCGCGGGCCGCCTCTTTTTCCATGCCTGTATCGAGGCCCTTTGAGACCATCTCAACGCCGTTGAACGATATCGACGACCTTGCCTCGTTCATCTTCACGCCCGCCCTGCCAACGGCCGCCATGACGCGCCCCCAGTTCGGGTCGCCGCCGAAGAAGGCCGTCTTGCAGAGCAGGGATTCTGCTATCGTCCTCGCGGCCTTCTTCGCCTCTGCCGCGCTGGCAGCGCCCGTAACCTCTATTTCGACGAACCGGGTCGCGCCCTCTCCGTCCTTGACGATGAGGTGGGCGAGCTCGGTTGCAAGTCCGGTAAGGAGGCCGGTAAAGGCCTCGAAATCCTTTGTGCCTTCTTTTATTTCGTGGCTCCCCTTGCCGTTTGCGAGGATGAGGACGGTGTCGTTGGTGGAGGTGTCGTTATCGACGATGATGCTGTTGAAGGAATTGTCCACTGCCGTCTTAAGCGCCTTTGAAAGCGCGGTCTTTTTGATATTGGCGTCCGTGAGAAAGAAGCAGAGCATGGTCGCCATATTAGGGCATATCATCCCCGCTCCCTTGGCAATGCCTGCCACTGTTACCTCTGAGCCGTTTATCTTTGCGCGGGCAACTGCCTTTTTGGGGAATGCGTCGGTCGTCATTATCGCGTCACAGGCCGCGTGCAGGCCGTCATAGCCGAGGACCTTCACGGCATGGGGCATGCCTGCCTCGACCTTGCCCACGGGCAGCGGCACGCCGATGACGCCGGTCGAAGATACGAAGACGCTGCCCTTCTTGAGGCCGAGCGCCTTTTCGGCTGCCGATGCCATCGCCTCGGCCGACTTCATGCCATCCGCGCCGGTGCAGGCGTTGGCATTGCCGCTGTTGACGATGATGGCGCTCGCCACCCCTTTCTTTATCCTCTTCATGTCGAGGAGGACCGGGGCTGCCTTGACCTTGTTGGTGGTGAAGACACCGGCGACCGCAGCCGGGGTATCACTGACAATCAGGGCAAGGTCTTTCTTGCCGTTCTTTTTTATGCCGCAGGAGATGCCCGCCGCCCTGAAGCCTGGCACCCGGAGCTCG
>CAZDUP010000073.1:5853-9204 GCA_964508625.1 uncultured Thermodesulfobacteriota bacterium | reverse complement strand
GTTACAAAAATGCCAATTTTTCTGCCAGTTTTGCGCCTTTTAGATAACTGTAAGGTAGCACCACTTCAAGCGTCTGTCAACGAATATTTGCCTTCTCAGGCAACTTTCCTGTTAACAATTTATTCATTCTTTGCTACAATATTTTCCGTGAGATTTCTCCCTCTACTCATCCTGCTCATTTCATCCATCCTGGTCCCGCCGCAATCATCTGCAGGCGACAACAGGACCTTGTACATCGCAAACTGCGCGGCCTGCCACGGCAAGGGCGGCGAGGGCGGCAAGGGTCCCGCATTGAGGAAAGAGGGGCTACTGCGCACAGTCTCGCACGAATATTTTACCAGAACAATGACATTTGGCAGGCCTTTGCTCGGCTGCCCTTCTTTTAAAGACAGCCTCTCTTCCAGCGAGATGTCGGGGATAGCCGCCCATATAAAGTCATGGCAGGAAGGCGCGGATATTACTGCGCCAGCCCATGAGGTTGCGCCCTCATTCACGGAGCGCGGCGAGCAGCACTTCATGCTCTGCGGCGGCTGCCACGGCACAGAGGGCGAAGGCGCGATGTCGCCGCCGCTCCTTGACCCGGGCCTGCTCTCATCCATCTCAGACGCGGAGCTCCGGGCCGTCATCATGTTTGGACGGCCAGGCACGCCGATGAAGGGCTATCTGAAGGGAATGGGCGGGCTCGCGGTCTTGAGCCCTGAAGAGATAGACGAGCTCATCTCGTACATCCGGCACAGGCAGAAGAAGTTGAAGTAGCCCCTTTCCACCAAAGGAGTGCCATGCTGAGCGTATCCAGACTCTTGGGGACAGGTATTGGACAGCGCGGGAGCGTTGCGGAGAGAGCCCGCTATCAGCGCGAAGACCGTCCTGTGGTCGTCTGGAACGTCACCAGGAGATGTCCCCTCTCCTGCGTCCACTGCTATAACGACTCTGGCAAGAAGACCTACCCCGATGAGCTCACCACAAAAGAAGCCCTCTCAGTAATAGAGAGCCTCGCATCGTTCAAAGTGCCTGCAATAATCTTCTCCGGCGGAGACCCGCTGGAGAGGCCGGACATATTCGAGCTGATCGAATACGCAGGCTCAAAGGGCGTGAGGACCATCCTCTCCACGAACGGGATTTTGATAGATGAGAAGACCGCGCAGAGGATAAAGGACTCTGGCATAGTCTACGTCGGCGTGAGCATCGATGGCAGTGAAGAGGTGAACGACAGGCTCCGTGGAATGAAGGGCGCCTTCGGGAAGGCCGTCGTCGGCATGCGGCTATGCAGGGGCCTCGGCCTTGTCGTCGGCGTGCGCTTCACAATGAGCAAAAAGACCACCTCCGAGCTGCCCTTCATATTCGACCTCATGGAACGAGAAGGCATAGACAGGGGCTACTTCGCGCACCTTGTCTATGCGGGGCGCGGAGAGAAATTCTCCAGGGAAGACCTTGAGCACGCAGAGACGCGCAGGGCTGTCGATTACATCTTCGACCGGGCCGAGGCCTTCATAAAGGCGGGCGCGAAAAAGGACATCGTCCTTGGCAGCAACGACGTTGACGGCGTCTATCTTTATCTGAGGCTCCTGAAGGCTGACCCTGAGAAGGCTGAGTATGTAAAAAAACTGCTTATAGGGCGCGGCGGCAACTCTTCAGGCGTAAGCCTCGGCAACATAGACAACCTGGGAGAAGTCCACGCTGACCAGTTCTGGAGCCATCATTCATTCGGAAATGTCAGGGAAAGCTCCTTTGAGGAGATATGGACAGGTTCGAAAGACCCGCTCCTCAATGCGTTGAAAGACAGAAAAGGCTTCGTCAAGGGCAGGTGCGCGAGGTGCCAGTTCTTCGATGTCTGCGGCGGCAGCTACAGGGTGCGCGCGGAGTTCGCTACTGGCGATAGATGGGCAGAGGACCCGGCGTGCTATCTTACTGACGAAGAACTCGGAATAGCAGGCTGCTGAAAAAGGCCCATCTGCTGCGTTGTCGTCGTCGCTCGTCGCCTTGCACCTGGACCTTTTTGAGCTGCCTGGATGAAATCATTGCAGATCATTTTCTTACTAAGGAGAGGCCCTATGAGAAGTCTCTTTTTCGCCGTATTAGCTCTATTACTGCTCTCCGCCCAGGCCTTTGCCGCTGAGCCTGTGCCGCCGAAAAAGTACGGCACCGCCGCGCTCATGGTCGTTGTCGAGCGTGAGAAGGGCCGCTTGGCCGTCTTCGACACTATTGACCACGAGCTTCTCGGCCGCGTCGAGGGCCTCGGCAACCTGCGGCACGCCACTGTCGTCTTCTCAAGGGACGCGAGATACGCCTATGTCATAGCCAGGGACGGCACCTTGAGCAAGGTGGACCTAATGGAGATGAGGATCGATAGACAAACAAAGGTCGGCGAGAACTCGATTGGCCTTGCCGTATCAAGGGACAACAAGTACATCATGGTCTGCAACTACGAGCCAGGCGGGGTCGTGATAGTCGATTCCGACACTTTAAATCTGGTGAAGGAGATCCCCGCAGTAATAAAAGAGACCTCTGACGGCACGCAGATAAAGGCCAGGACCGTCGGCCCGCTCGATACGCCGGAGAACCTCATGATATTCGGCCTCATGGAGGGCAATGCGGTATGGGTTGTCGATATGAAGCAGAAGGATTTTCCCGTAATAAAAAAATTCAATGACGTGGGCGATACGCCCTATGACCAACTCATAACGCCGGACGGCAGGTACTATATGGTCGGGCTCCTGAACTCGGACTGGATGGGCCTTCTCGACCTCTGGAAGATGGACGAGATGAAAAAATTGGACGTAAGGGAGCGCAGGGCAGGCCTCAAGGCAGAGGGCGAGAAGGCGCCTCTCTATCACATACCCCACCTCGAGGCATGGACGGTCGCTGGCAATATCGCCTTTGCCCCGGCCTTCGCGGAAAAGCGCGTCATCGCCTATGAGGTCGGCACCTGGAAAATAATCAAATCCATCCCGGTCTCGGGCACCCCGCTCTTTGTCGTGGCGAGACCGGGCGGCAGGGAGATATGGGTCGATAACGTGGGCGCGCCCGGGAGCCGCGAAGAGAGGCTCGTTGAGGTAATTGACGTCGAGACGATGACGGTCAAGAAGACAATCGACGTCGGCAAAGGCGCGCTCGACCCGCAGTTCACGCCAAAGGGAGAGGCGGTCTATATCTCGGTGCGGGAAGAGGACAAGATAGCCGTTTACGACGCAGACACATACCAACTCATAAAGGAGTTCCCGTCGCATAAGCCATCAGGCGTATTCTGCTCAGACAGGGCAGCGAAGTTCGGGCTTTAATAAATAAAAAGGGGCTGCGGCTTAAAGCCGCAGCCCCTTTTTTAACTCTAACGCGGATTGCTTAGAACGACAT
>CAZDUP010000073.1:0-5843 GCA_964508625.1 uncultured Thermodesulfobacteriota bacterium | reverse complement strand
TTCCTCCATGTCATTCGTGAATTGAACCTTTGCGTCAGCCCCGATAAAATATCTCTCCCCAAATTTATAATTCAGGTCCGCAAATGCCTGAATGCCGAAAAGCCAGTCCTCCACCGTAGAAGAAGCCCACCAGGCCCTCGCCTTTTCTTCCACATAGTTGTAGGATATTCCGCCGCCGACCGCGAGGGAGAGATTGTCTTTCAGATCAGAGACATACTTAAAGTTGAGCTCAAAAGGCATATACGTGAGCTCGGTCGAGACATCATATGGGTAAATGACATAACCGCCCGTTTCATTCACGTATCCGATCTCGCCGCCAACATACAGGTTCTGGTCTGTCTTCAAATAGGCTTCAATACCGTAATAAGTACCTGTATCAAGACTGACTCTCTCCAGCACGCTATCAGTAAAGTTTATAAAGGCTACTTTGGCTGCCACATGCCAGTCTCCGAGGGTCCCCTTCTCATCAGCTGATGCGCTTGAAGATATTGAAAGCAGTGCGAAACAGGCAGGAACAATCCATCTTTTCATTTTATTGCGTCTCCCGGCTGAATTCAATGCCGGGCAGATTAACACGATTTGAAACAACCTGCAATAATTCGTTACTGGCCCTTCTATCCTTTGAATTTAAAAAATAAAACCACCCATAAAGACCGGCCGTCTCTTATCCATTCCTTTTACCTATCTCCTCTTCTTCTTTAAATCCGTTCTCCTGCAAAATGAGCTCCCCAAAAGCACCGTCTTCTGCTCCTCCCTGCCGCGCTCGGTCTTCTCAACGAAGATATTTTTGCCCGTACGCGGGTCCTTGCCTGTCCAGTACATGAGCGTCGAATAGGTCGATGGCGTGGGCGTGAAGACCTGCACCTGCTCAGGCACCCCGCCCAACTCCTTCAAGGCAAAGGCCCTGAGACGTTTCATCTCCTCCCTGCCGCAGCCCGGATGTGCTGCCATGAGGTAGTAGGACATGAACTGTTTGAGCCCAGCCTCCTTCGTATAATTGTAGAAGAGCTCCTTGAACTTTTTCAGCTCTTCCTGGCCGCAGCCGGGCTTGCCCATGGCATCGAGCACGCCCGCCTCCGAGTGCTCCGGCGCTATCTTCAATTGCCCTGAGACATGGTGGCAGACAAGCTCGCGGAGGTATTTTTCACCTTCGTTTTTGTCGGCCAACACCATGTCATATCTTATGCCTGAGGCCACTACGACCTTCTTGACCCCCTTGATGGCCCGCAAGGCCTTCAGAAGGTCTGCCTGCTCTCCGTGGCCCTGCTTCAACACAGGGCAGACCTTCGGAGATATGCAGCTCTTCTTCACGCAGCAGCCCTTGTTTTCCATCCTTTCGCAGCCTGAGGCGTACATATTTGCCGAAGGCCCGCCCCCGTCGTATATCCTGACCTTGAAGAGCGGATGCCACGACATCACCTCTGCCTCGGCAATGATGGACGCCCTGCTTCTGCTCCGCACTGCCCTGCCCTCGTGAACGGCTATTGCGCAGAAGCTGCACTCGCCGTAGCAGCCCCTGTGAGTTGATATGGAAAAGCGTATGGTCTCCAGTGCCTTTACGTCGCCGTCTTTTTTGTAGTACGGGTGGAGGTCGCGTTCGTACTTGAGGCCGTAGACAGAGTCAAGCTCCTGCTGCGTAAGATGCATTGCCGGAGCGTTCTGGACGAGATACCTGTTGTCGTACTTCTGCGCAAGCGACATAGCTGTGAGCGGGTCGTTGTTTTGATAAAAGATATTGAAAGCCCGCGTGAAGGAGTCTTTGTCCGAAGAGACTTCCTGATATGGCGGCAGCTCGATTGAGCCAGCTGGCACTTCCTTCGATGTGTAACAGAGCCCGCGGACGCCCTTGGGGTCTTTGCCGTCCCTCAGGCAATCGGCGAGATCCACAACAGAGCGCTCTGCCATGCCGTAGAGGAGATAGTCTGCCTTGGCGTCAAAGAGTATGGACTTCCTTACGCTGTTCGACCAGAAGTCGTAGTGGGCAACACGGCGCAGGCTCGTCTCTATGCCGCCGAGGACAATCGGCCTCGTCTCCTTGAAAAACCTCCTGATGAGGTTCGAGTAGGCGATGGCAGCCCGGTCAGGCCGGCGGTCGTTTACGCCGCCCGGCGTGTAGTCGTCGGTCTTTCTCCTGCGACCTGTCGCGGTGCGGTTCGCTACCATTGAATCTATGCAGCCGCCGGTTACGCCCCAGAATAGCCCTGGCTCGCCGAGGCGGGTTATATCCCTGTCCGAATCAACGTCAGGCTGGCCTATTATGCCAACCCTGTACCCGGCTTTGAGGAGCACCTTGCCGATGACAGCAGCGCCTATGAACGGAGAGTCTATGTAGCTGTCGCCAGAGACGATTATGGCGTCAAGTCCGTCCCAGCCGAGCGCATCCATCTCTTTTTTCGTAGTAGGCAGAAACATGAGCCATATTTTAACATTTCAGCGGCTGTGAATGGGAAAAAGCCTCTCTTGACCTCCTGCCCCCTTTTTGCTCTATTTCGCTAAAGGTATTAAAGGCCGCCTCCGATTAAAAGGACATGACCTTAAAGGAGACCAGGATGAGTGGACGATCTCAGAGCATGCGGAGCGCCCTTGTGGCCGCTCCCTTTATTTTCATGATTACCCTTGCCGGGTGCGAAAAGCCGCCCAAGGCATTGGGTACCCAGACAGAGACAGGCAGCGGAAGCTCCGGCCTGACAATAGACGTCGAAGGCCCGCTCCTGCTTGAAGGCGACATCCCGCAGCCGCAGGGCATCGAATTTCCCATCAAGCTCAAGATAATCGGCCCTGCTGACGGCGCCGTGCGCATAACCGCCATAAATCCACCTCTGGTCGATGGCTGCGACCTAATAAGGTCGATGCCCATGTACATGGAGCTCGGCCCTACCGGCAGGGCCGAGGCAACCGGCACCGTGCTCTTTGCCTCTGATTTCGCATGCACATTCGGCTTCAAGGTGGCTGCAGCTGCCCAGTTCGAGCCGGGGGCGAGCCATTACGAGCTGCACGGCCCGATTGACGAGGCAGAGGTCTCGATGACCTTCAAAAGAAAGACAGACCCTGGCAGCCCGGAGGCCATCAGGTTCACGGCAAGGCAGGAATGCGAACAGTTCGTGCGCGATGAGATGAGCGAGGACGGCCACGTCGAGAGCTTCTCCTGGAGCCCTGCATTTCTCAATGAGCTCGAGAAAGGAAAGAGGTACCAGGCCGAGGGCTCGTTCTCCATCAACAAAGTATCATTTGACCACAGGTGCACAATGGACCTTGGCAAGACCGGCGGATGGAGCCTCGCTGAGCTTGAAGTGCCGGGCCTGGAGAAGTACAGGTCTGAGATGGCGGCATATGGCCAGTAGACGTCTGATACTGACAGTACTCTTTGTCCTCCTCGCCGCCGCAGGGTGCAGCCGCTCCTGCGGCTCAACGCCTGAGAAGGCGGCGGGAAGGTACCTCGACGCCTTCTTCGACAACGACCTTGATTACACATGGAACTGTTCCTCTGAGCGCGACCGCGCCGTAAAGACCCGCGGCTCTTTTGACATGCTCTACAAGGCCGACCCAGACACAATCGTAGCCAAGCTGGCCAAAGAGGCGAAGGTCACTATCGTGAGCGCCGAAAGAGAGGGCAGCAGGGCCGCGGTAGCGGCCGCAGTGGCAATGCCGAGAATTGATATCGTGCTCGGGGACATGCTCGGCTTTGCCTACGGAGCCGCAGAGTCAGGCATGGGTTACGCTGAATTCGACAGGGCTTTGAAGGACCGCTACCTCAGGGGGAACGTGCCAGCCGGGACCTCGCCTGTCATCCTCTTCCTCGTGCAGGAAAACGGAGACTGGAAGGTCTATCACGGCTGGGAGGCTGACAAGGCCCTTGAGCTCGAAAAATGGGAGAAGTATGAAGAGGCCCTCGAGCACTGGGAGGCCGTGCAGAGGATAATGCCGGAAAACCCGCTCGCTGCTGAGAAGATAGAGAGCCTAAACGAAAAGATCTACGGCAGTCAATAAACGCTTGCATCGAACAAATTTAGATCCGGCCCTTTCCGCTCCCCCCTGTTTAGCCTTAAATCCACAATATTAAGCACTCTTGAGCCAGTCGCGATTTGGCAGCAGCCGGATATCCTTTTCCATAAACAGGCTATAATTAATGCAGGTGGTGTTTTTATGGGTCGGACAGAAACCTGCGAATATACTCGCCAGAAGAGGAATCGAGGCTCTGGCTGGCTGACTCAAGCAGGACTCCTGGCCTGTAGAATCGGATGATGAAGAAAAAGATGAACGCTTCAAAGGAGGTACTTTATGGCTACCGAGAGAAAGCCGCAAGGCAAGATGAGCCAAGAGGAAATAATGGAGGTCTACAGGAAGTTAGGCATTCCAGGCGATGAGCACAGGCTCCTCTCCAAGATGGCAGGACGCTGGAAGACGGTCACAAAGTCCTGGGAAGAGCCAGGCAAGCCGCCCCAGGAATCAGCAGGCTTCTGCGAACAGAAGATGATACTCGGCGGGCGTTTCCTGCAGCAGGAGTGCTCCGGCGAGATGATGGGCAGCGAGTTCAACGGCATTGGCTTTACCGGATTCGATAACAACACGAAGAAGTTCATCTCTACATGGATGGACTCCATGGGCACGGCCGTATATCTCTTCGAGGGGCCGGCTGACCCCGGCGGAAGGAGTTTCACCCAGAAGTGCAGCTACAACGACCCTGTGAGGGGCCCCATGGAGTGGCGGTCAACCTGCAAGCTCGTTGACGACAACACCGTCTCCTTCGAGATGTACGGCACTGTGCTCGGCGGCAAGGAAGAGAAGATGATGGAGATGACCTACACAAGACAGTAGTCAAGACAGGGGCGGCCCGGCCGGGCCGCCTTTTTTTGCGTTCAGCCATGCCTGCCGCCTGCCTAAAAAATCCTGATTTTTTTAAAAGCTCTGAATTGCTTATTCTCCAGCCGTTCGGGTATTTCCCGCGTATTTGACAACGCTGAAATCCGGATTATAGTCATCAATCGAAAACGAAATCACTCGCAATAGATTCGTTCAGCTGCTACTGCCGAAGGAAAACAGTTGATCCCGCCAAGATATGAAAACAGCATGGAGCAGCGCCTTACCGGCAGGCACAAGAAGAGCTTCCTTTTTGTGGGCGGCGTAAGAGGCATGTCCGTTCTTGACGTAGGCTGCTCTTACGGCTGGTTCGAAGAGTGGGCGCTCGAGCGCGGCTGCAGACAGGTAATAGCCATAGAGCCGGACGATAATACCCTCAAGGAGGCAAGGGCGCACTCTCCCGGCGCCGCATACCTCAGGGCCTCTTCCCTTAAGCTGCCCCTCTCCGGCAACTCCGTCGAAAAGGCCGTCTTCTGGGAGGTCCTGGAGCACCTGCCGCAGGGCAGCGAGCTCGACGCGCTAAGGGAGATAAACAGGGTCTTGAAGACAGGCGGACGCCTCTACCTCTCTACCCCCCACAGGACGTTCTGGGCCTGCGTACTTGACCCGGCCTGGTGGCTGCTCTCCCACAGGCATTATTCGCTGGACCAGCTCAGGAAAATAATGAGCGGCTCCGGCTTCAGGATAGAAGCCGTTGATTATGGAGGCGGGACCTGGGAGCTCTTTTCAATGCTCCTGCTCTACATCTTCAAATGGGTCTTTGGCAGGGACGTACCTTTCAAGGGCTGGTTAGAATCCAGGAGAGAGATGGAGTTCGCCTCGCCAGGGGGTTGGACCAACATCTTTGTACACGCACGAAAGGTGGACTGTCCGGAATAGCCGCTGAGCCGGGCATCCGCAGATTACAGACAAGCCAGACCGACAGAGGCTGTGATGGACAAGGGACTGGTATCAATAATTATACCCACCTACAACAGAAAAACTGA
>CAZDUP010000072.1:0-9281 GCA_964508625.1 uncultured Thermodesulfobacteriota bacterium | reverse complement strand
GCCTATGAGTGCGACAAGACCTCGGCATTTGGAGGCATAGTGGGCTTGAACAGAAAAGTGACAAAAGAGATGGCAGAGGAGCTCGGCAAGATATTCCTCGAGGCTGTCATTGCCCCTGAGTTCGCGCCTGAGGCCCTCGAGGCGCTCGCATCGAAAAAGAACCTCCGCCTTCTGGAGATAGGCGAGATAAAGCCCGAGCTATTGAGCTTCGGCCCGTCTGACATGGACCTGAAGCGCGTATCCGGCGGCCTGCTCCTCCAGGGGCTTGATATCGAGAGCGCGGCTGACTTGAAGACAGTCACCCGGCGCGGGCCTGATGACAGGGAGCTCGAAGACCTCCTCTTTGCATGGAACGTCTGCAAGCACGTCAAGAGCAACGCCATAATATTTGCAAAAGGCGGCAGGACAGTCGGAATAGGCGCTGGCCAGATGTCACGCATAGATTCGACCCGCATAGCCTCTCAGAAGGCCGCTGACGCGGGCCTTGAGGTCAAGGGCTCTGTTATGGCCTCGGACGCCTTCTTCCCGTTCAGGGACAACGTTGACCTTGCTGCCCAGCACGGCGTAACGGCCATCATCCAGCCCGGCGGCTCCATAAGGGATGAAGAGGTCATAAAGGCTGCTGACGAGCACGGAATCGCGATGGTCTTTACGGGAGTAAGGCATTTCAGGCACTGAGCACGCAAACTGTCATTCTGAGGAGCGAAGCAACGAAGAATCTCTCGGCCTCCCCTCTGAAGACGATAATAAGGAGTTTCAGTTTAGATGAAGGTACTTCTGGTCGGAAGCGGCGGCAGGGAGCACGCCCTGGCATGGAAGCTCTCGCAGAGCCAGCTTGTCGATAAGCTCTTCATAGCGCCGGGAAACCCCGGCACAGCCATTCACGGCGAGAACGTCGCGATCCCGGCTGAGGACATCGAGGGGCTCAAGGCCTTTGCCCTGAAGGAAAAAATCGACTTCACGGTAATAGGCCCGGAGCTTCCGCTCACGCTCGGCATTACGGATGAATTCAACGCCGCTGGCTTACGTGTCTTCGGCCCCACAAAGGCAGCAGCAGAGCTCGAAGGCAGCAAGGCATTTTCCAAAGAGCTGATGGTCCGCTACAAGGTGCCAACGGCCTTCTACAAGAGCTTCATCGAGCCAGGCCCCGCAAAGGCGTACATCGAGACTCACGAGCCTCCGTTCGTGGTAAAGGCTGACGGGCTTGCGGCTGGCAAGGGCGTCATAATCTGCCAGACCGCCAGAGAGGCCTTCGAGGCAGTTGACCTCATCATGACAGAGAAGGCCTTTGGCTCTGCCGGAAAGCGGATAATCATAGAAGAGTTCCTTACAGGCGAGGAGGCGTCCTTTCTCGCCATAACCGACGGCGCTACAGTCGAGCCGCTCTCTCCGGCTCAGGACCACAAGGCCATATTCGACGATGACAAGGGGCCAAACACCGGCGGCATGGGCGCTTACTCCCCTGCCCCTGTGGTGACGCCAGCGCTTCAGAAAGAAATAATGGAGACAGTCATGGTCCCGGTCGTCAATGCCATGAAGGAAGAGGGCAGGCCATATAAGGGCGTGCTCTATGCGGGCCTTATGATGACGAAGAACGGCCCGAAGGTATTGGAGTTCAACTGCCGCTTTGGCGACCCTGAGACGCAGCCCATCCTCATGAGGATGGCTGGCGACATCTTGCCTGTGCTGGTTGCGGCTTCTGAAGGCAGGCTCAACGAGCAGAAGATAGAATGGAAGAAAGAGGCCGCTGTCTGCGTGGTGATGGCGGCAAAGGGCTATCCGGGCAATTACCTCAAGGGCAGCGTGATAAACGGCCTTGAAGAGGCAGCGAAACTGAAAGACACGATGGTCTTCCACGCAGGCACTGCCATGAAGGATGGCCATGTGGTGACATCAGGCGGAAGGGTGCTGGGCGTGACTGCCCTTGGCCCCACGATTAAGGACGCGATAGATAACGCATACCGCGCAGTAGGTAAGATAAGCTGGGAAGGCGCGCAGTACAGGCGCGACATTGGACGTAAGGCACTTTAGATATTGAGGAGAGCGAATATGGCAAAGAAGCCCCTTGTCGGCATACTGATGGGAAGCGACTCTGACCTGCCTGTGATGGAAGAGACGGCAAAGATATTGAGGGAGTTCAAGGTCCCATTTGAGATGACCGTATCGTCGGCGCACAGGACCCCGCAGAGGACCTCTGATTACGCAAAGAGCGCGGAAAGGCGCGGCATACGGGTCATAATCGCGGGCGCCGGGAGCGCGGCGCATCTCGCGGGCTTCATAGCTGCGGAGACGACCCTGCCCGTAATAGGCGTACCCATAGATTCGAGCCCTTTGAAGGGCCTCGATTCCCTGCTCTCGACCGTACAGATGCCCGGCGGCGTTCCGGTCGCCTCAATGGCAATAGGCAAGGCAGGGGCCAAAAACGCCGGGATATTCGCCGTAGAGATACTCTCCACCGCTGATGCCTCTTTGAGGGACGCATTGAAGAGGCAGAGAAAAGAGATGGCAAGGCAGGTCCAGGAGAAGGCCAAAAAGCTCAAGGCATGACCCTTGGTAGAAAGGCCCCGCATACTTTCCGCAGATGATGACTATTCGCCTGCCCTTGCAGTGTTCAGGGCAGGCGGCATTATCGCCTATCCCACCGAGACATTCTATGGACTCTGTGTCGACCCCTTCAACGAACTTGCGATAAAGGCCCTCTATGAGCTCAAGGGCAGGCCGCCCGCATCTCCGATGCCTCTCATCATCGGAGACGCGCTCATGTTAGAGTCCGTCGCAGCTGTGATATCCCCTGCAGCCCGGAATTTAATGGACAGGTTCTGGCCCGGCCCGCTGACTGTTGTGTTCAAGGCGCGTCCTGAGCTGCCCTCGGTCCTGACCGCCGGGACAGCCACGATAGCAGTGCGGCTCTCAGGCAGCCCTGCCGCGAGAAGGCTTTCGAAGATGCTCTCATCCCCCATAACATCGACGAGCGCAAATCCCTCGGGCAAGCTGCCGGCTACAAAGGCTGGCGAAGTATTGGGTTATTTCAAGGGCGCGATAGACCTCCTCATAGATGGAGGCGAGCTTAAGGGTCAAAAGGGCTCCACCATCGTGGATGCCACGGGGGAAAGGCTTGTCATACTGAGGGAGGGAGAAATACCTTCTTCAGAGATATTTCGAACATAAGTCTTTGGATTTATTCATAAATTATTTTTTAAAAAAACCCCTAAAGTCTCAAGCCGCGTATGCCGATAAGTGAAACAGGAGGACTCCATGATCCATCCTATCGGCATATCGACCTCAGGCATCTTCTCCTCGTTCAGGCTCCTCGACGCCACGGCCAACAACATAGCCAACTCGAATACAGACGGCTACAAGCGCACCTCGGTCTCTTTCAATGAGGGTGCAAACGGCGGCGTCTACGCAACTACCTCAAAGGTCACAAGCCCTGGCCCGGCCTATAACATGAACGGCGTCATATACGAGGCTTCGAATGTAGATATCGCCACGGAGGCAGTCTCCCTCATGACAGCGCGGCACATGCTCTCTCTTAATCTCGCGGCCCTCCGCACAGCCGATGAGATGACGGAATCCATTCTCGACACCTTCGCCTGACAGGCAGGCTGCTGAAAAAGGCCCATCTGCTTTGTTATCATCTTCGCTCCTCACTGCGGCGTACCGCAAAGAGTACGCCTCATTCGTCGCTCCTCGATGTCTCGCATCTGGACCTTTTTGAGCAGCCTGTATAAAATGAAAATTTTTTCAATAACCTGCTTAGATTCTTCTAAGACGAGCCCCGAAAAACCCGTCCATCCCGTGCCTGTGCGGGAATGTGCGCAGTATCCCTTTCTCATCCACCAGTTCCCTGCAACTTTCAGGCAGCACCCTTGATGCGTCCTCAAGCCTGAAGTCCGTATGCCTTTCGAGGAAATCGGAGACGATATCGTCAGTCTCCTCCGGCTCGAAGGTGCAGGTAGAATAGACGAGCCTCCCGCCCTTTTTGAGATAACCTGAGAGGTTATCGAGGAGCGCTCTCTGTACAATTGCGAGTCCGGCGATATCCTGGACGCTCCGCCTGTACTTCGAGTCAGGCGCCCTCCGGAGAACGCCTAACCCTGAGCAGGGCGCGTCGCAGAGTATCGCGTCAAGCGGGCCCTTCTCCGCTACCCCAATGGGCCTTGCAGCGTCGGCAGCAGCGGTCTTTATTATAGTCGCGCCAAGTCTCGACGCGCTCTCCTCAATGGGCCTGAGCCTTGCCTCGTGCTTGTCGAGGGCATATATCACGCCCCTGTTGCCCATTAACTGCGCCATGTGAGTTGCTTTGCCGCCGGGCGCGCTGCACGCGTCCATGACGCGCTCCCCTGGCTCTGGCGCGAGCATGAGAGGGATTATCTGAGAGGCCTCATCCTGTATGTAGTACCTCTTGTCCATTGCATTGAGCGGCCCGCCTCCCCTCGCCTCTATGCCGAATGGCGAAAAGCGCGTCGGCACCGCATCGAACCCCTCTGAGAGGAACTCTTCTAAAAGACGCTCCCTCGTGGTAGCGAGCGTATTTACCCTGATCGTCCTGGGCGGGACCCCCTGTCCTGCCTTGCATAGCTCGATCGTCTCTTCGATGCCGTACCTCTGTGCCCATCTCCTCACCATCCACTCCGGGTGCGACCACGCGATGGATATATGCCTGACCTGGTCATCGCCTGGTATGCTTATCCGCTCCCTTTCGGAGTCTATCTTTCTCAGGATAGCGTTGACGAACCCGGCCTTTTTTCTATCCGGCTTCACGAGCTCTACTGATTCGTTTATGGCCGCTGAAGCGGGGATCTTCGAGAGGAACAGGAGCTGGTATGCCCCGAGCCGGAGCGCGTTCAAAACCCTGTGCTCCAGCTTCTCCGTCCTGATGGACGAGAAGAGGCCTACCGTGAAATCGAGCCTTATCTTCCACCTGAGGACGCCGTATACGAGCTCGGTGGAGAGCGCCGCGTCCTGCGCTCCCATTTCCCGCAGCTCGGCAACGAGAGCGATATCGGCATAGGCGTCCGAGGCCTCTACCCTGTTGAGGACCCTGAAAGCAGCTCTCCTTGCACCCTTCTTCTCCAAATCCCCCTCCCCTGTTTTTTCAAAGAGTTTATCATGGCGATACCACTTCATGCCAAAAAAACCTAAAGTAATGCCGGGTTTAAGCCGAACAGAAACTTAATCACCTCAAGCTTTAGGGTGTTAACTTCATCTTTTAGAACTACTATCACCTGCCTTTCAGGAGGGTTCCAATGCTTTTTTTAAACCGTATCAGCATCAGAAATTTCATGCTCGCGGTCCTCGGGCTCCTTGTGCTGGCGCTCACCGCCTTCTCGGTGGGCAATACGCTCAAGAGCTACGGCCACTATAAGGACGCGAGCAGGGAGGGCAAGGCCAACGAGCTCTCGGACGCGTTGTTGAAGGCAGCTGGTTTCGCTGCAAAGGAGAGGGGCGTGACATCCATGGCCCTCTCCTCAGGCTCTCCTGCCGATGGCGCGATAATCCAGAAGATCGGCGAAATAAGGGACCAGCTCGATTCCGCGCAAGAGCTGGCATTTACCCTCTCAAGGGAGCTCATGGAGGCTGACCCGGGCAACACGCTCCTTGGCAAGGGCATCAAGGAGCTTGAAGGCAGGTTTACGGAGCTCAAGGAGGCCAGGAGAAAGGCCGATTCAGAGTTGAGGAAGGCAGAAAAGGATTACACGCCAGAGGAATGGTTCAGGACAATTACCTCCCTCATAGAGACCGCGGCAGAGGCGAGGCTCGCGGCGTTCGCGTCTAACTCAGCCGTTGACGCGAACCAGAACGCGCTCAGGATGAACCTCGAGCTCAAGCAGGCCGTATGGCTCATGGGCGAATACGCGGGCAGGGAGCGCGCAACGCTCGCGAGGGCGATATCAGCGGGAAAGCCGCTTGACGAGGCCACCAGGGAAAAACTCAACACCTTCAGGACCATCGTCGAGATAAACATGAAACCCGTGCTCCGCGTAAAGGAGATGGACGGCATAGACAGGCCCGTCATCGACGCGGTCTCCAACATGGAGGCCGTATTCCTCGGCAGGTTCGAGGGCGTGCGCCGCTCGGTCATGGAGTCGAGCTCAACCGGGGACTACGAACTATCAGGCAAAGAATGGATAGACAGCAGCAGCGAAGGCATAGATTCGATACTGGCCGTATCTTCGGCCGTGGGAGAGATGGTCGCGGGCCGCGTGGCCGCTGACATCAGGAGCTCGAAGAGGACCATGTTCCTCTCCACTGCGGGCCTGCTCTTCATCATACTCTTCGGCATGGCATCGATGTGGGTCATAAAGAACAAGGTCGTCATGCCAATGCTCTACATGAGCGATACAATGACCAGGGTCGAGCAGACTAACGACCTGACTCTCAAGGTAGAGGTCGGCTCAGAGGACGAAAGCGGCAGGATGTCGGACTCGTACAACGGCATGCTCCAGAAGTTCCACGCGATAATATCCGAAGTGCATGCCTCGACCGAGCAGCTCGCCTCATCTTCTGAGGAGCTCTCGGCCACGGCCATAGAGATAGCCGGCGGGTCGAAATCCCAGAGCTCCAGGGCCGAGCAGGTCTCCACAGCGGCACAGGAGATGAACGCGACGATAGTCGAGGTGGTAAAAAACGTCTCAGGCGCGGCCGATGCGGCCAAGGACGCCAACACTGTCGCGGTAAGGGGCGGCAAGATAGTCTCTGAGACCATAGCTTCGATGAACGGGATAGCGACGACGGCGCGGGAATCGAGCAAGATAATCTCCAAGCTCGGAAGCCGCTCCGAGGAGATAGGCAACATAGTGAACGTCATCAATGACATCGCTGACCAGACCAACCTCTTGGCCCTGAACGCTGCCATAGAGGCGGCGAGGGCCGGGGAGCAGGGGCGCGGCTTCGCGGTCGTCGCGGACGAGGTCAGAAAGCTCGCCGAGAAGACCATGAACGCGACAAAGGAGATAGGCGGCATGATAACAGCCATGCAGGACGAGACCGGCAAGGCGATCTCCTCAATGGAGCACGAGGTCAGGGCGGTCGAGCAGGGCGTAAACCTCGCGAGGCAGGCCGGTGAGTCACTCCAGGAGATAGTGAAGAAGGTCGATGCAGTCACGTCGATGATGTACCAGGTCACGGCAGCGGCCCAGCAGCAGTCTGCTGCAACAGACCAGATAAGCGGAGACGTGACCTCGATAGCCGAGGTCATAACCGACACCTCGACAAGCGCCCAGCAGATAGCGCGTGCAAGCGAGGAGATAGCCGAGCTTGCCGCAAACCTCAAGTGCACGGTGGAGTCCTTCAGGATCGAAGGCCGCGACGGAGGAAAAGGCAAAGTGCTCGCCATGACTGCCGCCAGGACAGCCGCTTAAATTCAGGATTCCATTCAGAGGCCCTGTCCCGTGAGGGACAGGGCCTCTTCTTTTTCCGGCGCCTTCTTGCCAACGGCCCGCTGATTTGTTACGATGAAATGTATGGAAGAGCATGGCATAGTCATAAGAAAAGAAGGTGAGCGGGCCATCATAAGGGCAGAGAGGACCGGCGCGTGCGAGAGCTGCTCGTCAAAGAAGTCCTGCGCCCAGACCGGCTCTGAGACCGAGATGCTCATTGAGGCCGATGACCCGGTAGGCGTAAAGGCGGGTGACAAGGTGGTCTTTGCCGTATCGGCCGGGTCTGTGCTGAAGGCCGGGGTGCTCCTTTACCTCTTCCCTATATTGAGCTTTATTGCGGGTGTCGTGCTCGGGCAGGCAGTCCTCTCCGGCATGCTGCCCGGCTACAACCCCGACCTTGTCGCAGGGGTCTCCGGGCTCGCATTACTCGCATTGGCCTTCTTGGGCCTCAAGGTCTTCAGCACACTTTCCGAGCGGAGCAGGTCCATGAGGCCGCAGGTACTGAGGGTCGAGCGGTGGCAATAGAGCTGATATCCCAGAACAGGAAGGCCTTTCACGATTACTTCATCGAGGAGACCATCGAGGCTGGCATAATGCTCACCGGCTCGGAGGTAAAATCGCTCCGCGCAGGCAAGGCCAATCTCAAGGACAGCTACGCGCGCATAAAGGACGCGGAGATATTTCTCGTAAACACGCACATAAGCCAGTACACCAAGGCGGACGGCTTCACGCACGCTGACCCGGAGAGGACGAGGAAGCTCCTCCTTCACAAAAGGGAGATAACCCGCCTTCTCGGAAAGACGAGGGAAAAGGGATATACGCTCATTCCCACGAAACTTTATTTCAAGGACGGCAAAGCCAAGGTGGAGCTCGGCCTGGCAAAGGGCAAGACCTTCTATGACAAGCGCGAGGACATAAAGAAGCGCGATGTGCAGAGGGACATACAGAAGGCGATGAGCAGCCGCAGGAAAACCTGATCCTTTCCTAAACCTGCCTTACGTGTTAAAATGATGTTGTAAAGGTTTTGGTTCTTTGACAATGGGGGCGACTGGCTTCGACGGGACGGTTTTGAGCCGGGAGAAGCATGCCGAGCTT
Organism: uncultured Thermodesulfobacteriota bacterium; assembly: GCA_964508625.1. Lineage (GTDB taxonomy): Bacteria > Desulfobacterota > GWC2-55-46 > GWC2-55-46 > GWC2-55-46 > UBA5799. Next base: position 804 of record CAZDUP010000072.1, on the reverse strand, counting down.
CTATCCTCTCGTAAAAAGGGGTAGGCAAACATAGTCGGCAACGACTACGATTACGCACTGGCCGCTTAAATCCCGGCCAGCGTCCCTTCTGCTTTCTCCTGCGGGGCTTTAGGGACGACAATTAGCAGGATGGCCTCTGGGGCTCGGTCCGAAGGACCTGGGGGCGAGATCCAAACGGGCTGGCTTTCCGGTAGAGAGCCTGAAGGAGACCGGGGAGCGAGACTTCACCTACAGGATAAGCATGTAGAAGAACCGGTACAAGCGTTTCCGGACGCGGGTTCGATTCCCGCCGCCTCCACCAGATTTCAAAAGAGGGCTGCCCAAGGGCAGCCCTCTTTTTATGTCCCCACGCAGTCCCTGTATCACTCGCCATTGCAGCCGAAAACCACAAGAAAGAAGAGAACGTGTCTGAAACAGACCTTATCTACAGTTAGCGACTGGGCTCATGGATTTCCCGAATTCCCCGCCAATGCGCCGCCTCCGTAGATGTCTACCCGCCAGTCTGACTTTGGCCATTGCGGCCAGGTCCTCGGCAGATATCCCGGGTTGTCTCTTGATATCTCCACTTCGTCCTTCCAATCGGTCCAGCCTGGGTCAGTGAACCGGCTCATCTGCCCTAAATAGCTGAGCCCGCCCTGCACAAGCACAACGGCTAAAAGCACAGCGCCTATGACAGACCTCGGGTTTTTCGCCATCTTCCTCAAGCCGCCGCGCTCCAGGTTTACGGCTATTATTATCCAGAAGGCCGCCGCTGGAACATAGAAATACCTCGGGCTGTACATCACCCTCAAAAGGCAGAACTTG
>CAZDUP010000071.1:4765-9305 GCA_964508625.1 uncultured Thermodesulfobacteriota bacterium | reverse complement strand
GGCTTCGGGACAAGGTTCCTGCCTGCCACAAAGGCCATCCCAAAGGAAATGCTCCCGCTTGTGGACAAGCCGCTTATCCAGTATGGTGTCGAGGAGGCAAAGTCATCCGGCCTCTCAGAGATAATAATCGTCACAGGCATGGGAAAGACCGCAATCGAGGACCACTTCGACACCTCATTTGAGCTAGAGAAGCTCCTGCAGGAGCGCGGCAAGACAGAGCTTTTAAGGATGATAGAGAACGTCTCTGGCATGGTGCATTTCGCCTATACAAGGCAGAAAAAGCCCTTAGGACTTGGCCACGCCATCGGCATAACGAAAAACCTCATCAATAACGAGCCCTTTGCCGTTTTCCTCGGAGACGATATAATTGACTCCGAGGTCCCGGTCATGCGCCAGATGCTCGAGGTCCACAAGCGCTTCGGCACCACGGTCCTGGCCGTTCAGAAGGTGCCCAGGAACCAGGCGCACCTCTACGGCGTTATAAAGGGGCAGAAGATGGGCCACGGCATATACAGGGTCCTCGACCTTGTCGAAAAGCCGCAGTCCAACCCGCCTTCCAACCTCGCCATAATAGGAAGGTACATCCTCTCGCCGGGCATATTCAACGCCCTTGAGGAGACGAGGCCTGGCAAGGGCGGTGAGATACAATTGACTGACGCGCTCCGCATACTCGTGCGTACCCAGGAGATATATGCCCTTGAATTCGAGGGCACGCGCTACGACGCCGGAGACAAGCTCGGCTTCCTCAAGGCGAACGTCTCTCTGGCATTGAAACGCCCTGAGCTCAAATCAGATCTCAGGAAGTTCCTCAAGGACCTCAAAATCTGATATCATTATAAGGCCCCAAAGGCCCGTTGCGCCGGACAAGAGCATATGGCGAAGATATCAAGGAAATCTCAAAAGCCGTCTATCAGGGTCGAAACGCCTGGCGAGTTCATCTTCGATTGCGGGATGGACGCCTCGGGCCTGCTCTCGCCCGAGCCGATCACGCATATCCCCACGCTCGACATGTTCGCGACCCCCTCGGAGCTTATAATCGAGATGGAGCTCCCTGGCGTGCGGCGCGAGGACATCGACATTACCCTGTCAAAGGACTCTATTACCATACGGGCCGTGAAGTTCGAGTGCTTTGAGGAGGACAAGATAAACTACGTCTGCATGGAGAGGTCATTCGGCAGGCTCTACCGCTCAATAGACCTGCCCTGCCCCGTTGATACGGCGCGGGTAAAGGCGACCTGCTCCAACGGCATACTTACCATTACGCTCCCGAGGGTCGAGGACAAGAGGAACTCGACAAAGAAGGTTGAGATAGAGTCAATTTAGAGCCGCAAAAACAATCACAGGAGAACTACCCTACATGGCTGAAGAGAGAAAAGAAGAGGGAGAACTCGAGATACCGGACGTCCTGCCGCTTCTGCCCGTAAGGGACGTCGTAATCTTCCCGTTCATGATAGTGCCTCTTTTCGTCGGCAGGGAGCGCTCTATAAACGCCGTTGATGCCGCGCTTACAAAGGACAGGCTTGTCTTTACTGCCACGCAAAAGGACATAACCAAGGAAGACCCGGAGCCAGAGGACCTCTACAAGTCCGGCACGGTCTGCATGATAATGAGGATGCTGAAGCTCCCTGACGGCAGGGTGAAGATCCTCGTCCAGGGCCTGAACAGGGCCAATATAGGCAGCTTTGCCCAGACCAGGCCGCATTACATGGTAAACCTCGAGAAGGTAAAGGAGCCGCCTGCAGCAGGGCCGTCACTCGAAATAGAAGCCCTCATGAGGACCGTCAGGGAGCAGCTTGAGAAGCTCGCCTCCTTTGGCAAGGTCGTCTTCCAGGAGGTCATGATGGTCCTGGACAACATCATCGACCCGGGCAGGATGGCCGACCTCGTTGCGGCGAACCTCGGCCTCAAGATAGAAGAGGCGCAGTCCGTCCTTGAAACGCTCGACCCTGTCAAAAGGCTTGAGAAGGTCAACGAGTACCTCGTAAAAGAGCTCCAGGTCGCGCAGATGCAGGTGAAGATCCAGTCTCAGGCCAAGGAGGAGATGGACAAGAGCCAGCGCGAGTACTACCTTAGAGAGCAGATGAGGGCCATAAAGAACGAGCTCGGGGACATAGAGGAGCCCTCTGAGGAGCTCGACGAGTTCAGGGACAAGCTCAAGAAGGCGAAGATGCCCCCTGACGTCGAGAAGGAGGCCAACAAGCAGCTCGACCGCCTGGAGATGATGCACCCTGACGCGGCAGAGGCCGCGCTCATACGCACGTATCTAGAGTGGCTCGTTGACCTGCCGTGGGCAAAGCAGACAAAGGACACGCTCGACATAGAAAAGGCTCGCAAGGTGCTCGACACCGACCATTACGACCTTGAGAAGGTGAAAGAGAGGATTCTCGAATACCTCGCTGTAAGGAAGCTCCAGCCAAAGACAAAGGGGCCTATACTCTGCTTTGTCGGCCCTCCGGGAGTAGGCAAGACCTCGCTCGGACGCTCGATCGCAAAGGCGATGGGCAGGAACTTCGTCCGCATATCCCTGGGCGGCATAAAGGATGAGGCAGAGATAAGGGGCCACAGGCGCACATACGTCGGCGCGCTGCCGGGGCGCATAATTCAGGGCATAAAGCAGGCCGGCACCAACAACCCTGTCTTCATGATGGACGAGATAGACAAGATAGGCATGGACTTCAGGGGCGACCCGTCCTCCGCTCTCCTTGAGGTGCTCGACCCTGAGCAGAACTATGCCTTCAGCGACCATTACCTGAACCTGCCCTTTGATCTCTCGAAGGTCATGTTCATAACCACCGCCAACATGACGGACCCCATCCCCGAGCCGCTACTCGACAGGATGGAGCTCCTGAACCTGCCCGGCTATACGGAAGAGGAGAAGCTGGAGATAGCCCGGAAGTTCATCGTGCCCCGCCAGATAAAGGAGCACGGCCTCACGAAGAAGCACATAACGATACAGGACGACGCTGTAAAGAAGATAATATCGCAGTACACGAGGGAGGCGGGACTTCGCAACCTCGAGCGCGAGATAGCGTCCATTTGCAGGAAGGTCGCCAAGAAGGTCGCATCAGGCAAATCAACTCAGACAGCCGTATCTCCAAAGACCGTGCAGGAGCTCCTCGGCATACCCAAGTACATACCCGAAGCAGAGCAGGAGCTCGATGAGGTGGGCGTGGCAACTGGCCTTGCCTGGACGCCCGTTGGCGGCGAGATACTCTACATCGAGGCCACCATCATGAACGGCAAGGGGCAGCTCACCCTCACAGGACACCTCGGCGACGTCATGAAGGAGAGCGCGCACGCCGCCCTTTCATACGCGAGGAGCAGGGCTGACCTCTTTGAATTGAAGCCTGACTTCTACAAGGACCTCGACATACACATACACGTGCCTTCAGGCGCCATACCGAAAGACGGCCCCTCTGCCGGCATAACCATGGCAACGGCCCTTATCTCCGCCCTCACCCAGACGCCGGTTGACAAGGACATCGCCATGACCGGCGAGATCACGCTACGCGGCAGGGTGCTGCCCATAGGCGGCGTAAAGGAGAAGTGCCTTGCCGCGCTCAGGGCAAAGATAACCAGGATAATCCTGCCGGAGAGGAACAAGAAGGACATAGAGGATATACCAAAGGACATAAGGAAGAAGATAAACTTCATCTTCGTAAAGCACATGGACGATGTCCTGAAGGTCATATTCAAAAAGCACCGGCTCCCGAAGGGCAGCAAGCCCTCGCCACGGAGCCTCAAGAAGCACCCAACGGGTCGCAAGCACGCGAGGCCCTGAGCGCCCATGCGGCTCAAGCAAATCGGAGAGGACGCGCTGGTGACCGGCCTTGCCGCGCGCTTCGGCGGCCGGCACCCACGCCTCCTGAAGGGCATCGGCGACGATACGTGCGTCATAAGGCCCTCTGCCGGCAAGGCCATCCTTGCCACGACCGACATCCTGATAGAGAACACCCATTTCAAGCGAAGCTACACGCCGCCATATCTCCTCGGCAGGAAATCCCTTTCAATATCCTTATCCGACATCGCGGCAATGGGCGCTACACCTCTCTTCTTTCTCGTCTCCATCGCCCTGCCCCCTGATACGAACAGAAAATTTATCGATGAAATATACCGGGGGCTCGCCGGGGTTGCCAGGGGAAACGGCGCAATCCTCGCTGGCGGCAACACGGCAAGGTCTGAAAAAGGGCTGATGATAGAGACGACCGTCTTCGGGGAAGCGGCCGAGGACGAGGTCCTTTTGAGGAGCACGGCCCGAAGAGGGGATGTCATCTTCGTAACCGGCTCCCTTGGCTCATCTGCCCTGGGGCTCAGGGTATTGAAGAACCACGGGCCAGAGGCAATAAAGAGGAAGCTCTATCCAGGCTCCATATCAAGGCACCTCGACCCTGTGCCGCGGCTCAAGGCAGGCAGGGCGCTGGCTGCCTCAGGGCTCGCCACAGCCATGATGGACATAAGCGACGGAGTTGGCCTTGACCTCAAAAGGCTCTGCGAGGCAAGCAGGAAGGCAGCTGTCATACACTTGAGCGCCCTGCCCGTA
>CAZDUP010000071.1:0-4755 GCA_964508625.1 uncultured Thermodesulfobacteriota bacterium | reverse complement strand
AGACGAGCTCAGGGACTACGGCGAGAGGACAGGCAAGTCCCCTCAGATGGAATTTGCCCTCACAGGCGGCGAGGACTACGAGCTCCTGTTCACCGCTCCTGAAGAGAATACAAAGAAACTCTCTGCCCTGTCAAAGAGGCTCTCTCTGCCCTTTACGCCCATAGGCAGGATAATGACGGCGAAGAAGGCCAGCAGGACGATAACGGTAATAGGCGAGGACGGAAAGCCGCTCAATCTCAAGAGATTAGGTTTCGAGCACTTCTGAATCCAGCATGCACCTTCCCCGCGCCTCCAAAAGAATACGCCCACAAATCAATCCATCTCTTTACGCGGGCGATTAAAGTAAAGCCGTATACAGTCGAAATGGATATGTGATGGGAAATACGAATGAGGTCAACTGTCAATTGACAACGGATTTGAAAGAAGATTATAATCCGGTCTTAAATAACGAAAGGCGGGACGTGAACATAAGGATACCTATCGGGTATAAGTTCATACTCGGCTTCATAGCGGTAGTGGCAGCCGCGGCCTTTGTGCCAGGCCTTGTAGAGAAGCTCAATATCGCCGAGTGGATGAAACAGCCTTTAAGTTTTCTTATCGCCATCCTCATTGGCCTCATCCTGGGCTCTTTTTTCATCCGTAAATTCACCAGGGACTTCAACCGCATCACGAGCGTGGCCGGCAGGATAAGCAGGGGAGACCTCACCGGCTCCGGCGAGCTTGATAATGAAGCCAATGCCCCGCTCATAAAGGACGAGATAGGCGACCTCGCACAGGCGGTCGCCCTCATGTCCGCGAGTCTGAAATCCCTTGTAGAGCAGTTGAAGTCTACTGTATCCGACCTCTCCGACGCACAGGACTCATTCTCATCCGTCGTATCCAGGGGGCACGATACCTCAAAAGAGGTCATATCTGGCACCTCGGCCATATTCGACGGCGCTCTCGCGCAGGCCAACCACGTCGGCGACGCCTCGTCAACGGTAAAGGCGATGGCTGAGCTCGCTGACGAGGTCGCCGGCAGGGTCACGGAGAGCGCCAACGCCTCGCAGAAGGTCAACACCATGGTCCAGCGCGGGGCAACGGCCGCAACCTCGGCCATGGAGAAGATGGAGACCATATTCGGCGGCATCGAGAACACCGAATCTGCCGCAATACGCCTCAAGGAAAAACTCGGAGACATACCGAGGATACTCGACGTAATAACCCACATCTCGCGCCAGACTGACCTGCTTGCCCTGAACGCCACCATAGAGGCCTCAAAGGCCGGGGAGCACGGCAGGGGCTTTGCAATGGTCGCGGAAGAGGTAAGGCGCTTTGCAGACAACACCAACAACAGCGTCGAGGACGTCTCCTTCATAGTGAAGGAGCTCCGTCTCGAGGTCGAGCGCGTGGTGGCATCCGCGAGCGAGGGCACCGCGAACCTCAAGGGCGGCAGGGACGACCTCAGGAAGATTCGCGAGATACTCGTGGACATAACGAACTACACCTCTGAAGTGGCGGAGAAGGCGAGCATCATCCTCGGCCTCACGCACAAGCAGAAGGAGAAGGCGGGCAAGACCGTCGAAATAATCGGGCAGGTGGCGCACATAGCAAAGGAGAACCTCTCATCTACAGAGAGGGTGGAGGCTGCCGTGGAGCGCCACGGCGCTGCCATAAACGAGACCATTGCCGCGGCGGACAAGCTCTCGGAGCTCTCCAGGGAGCTAAAGAGCGTGACAGCCAGATTTACTCTTTAGCGTGTCATGACGGGAGACAAGCTCATAATCAGCCTCGACGCAGGCAAGTTCGCCGTACCGACAACCGCCGTAGCTGGCGTGGTCGAGTTCGACAAGCTGCCGTTCCTTCCAGGCAGGACGGGTTTTGTGACCGGCATAATCTCTTTCAGGAACGAACCCGTTGCCGTTGTGGACCTCGCGATGGCCCTTGGTGACTTCTCCCCCGCGCCCCGGGCCTCGCACAAGATAATAGTTCTGAGGGACAGGGGCCGCGCCCTCGGGGTAGATATCGGGGAATCCGCCCTCTCGTTTCTCTGGGACGAGGAGATCGGCGGACAGGCGGCTGACGAGAAGGGCCTTTTCACTTCGGGCAGGATATACGCCGAAGGCTCCACGATAGACATCATAGACTGGACAGCGCTTTTCAACGAGACATCAAGGATGCTGGCAACGGAAGAGAATGTCAATAAAGGTACTCATAGCTGACGATACCGCGTTCTTCAGGCTCGCGCTAAAGGACATACTGGGCCGTGCGGGCTTCAACGTTGTCGGAGAGGCCGAGAACGGCGCAATGGCCCTCGAGATGGCAAAGGAGCTGAAGCCCGACCTCGTGATCCTCGACGTGGTAATGCCCGTGATGAACGGGCTGGAGGCGGCAAAGGCGATCTCCGGGCTCAATCTGCCTCTCAAGATCGTCATGTGCACCTCTCTGGGCTACGAGCCCATAGTCGAGGAGGCGGTAAGGTCCGGCGCCTCCGGCTACATCATCAAACCCCTTTCAGAGACAAAGGTCCTGAACACGCTCAAGGGCATCCTGTAATTTTTTTCTCAAACCCGGCCACCAAATGGACATCTCCAAATACAAAGGCATATACCTGCAGGAGGCCAGGACCCACCTCGATGAGATAGAGGCCGGGCTGCTCTCCCTGGAAAAGGACCCCTCGCAAAAAGAGGTCCTCGACGCGCTCTTCCGCCACTACCATTCGATAAAAGGCATGTCAGCCTCAATGGGCTACACGCCCGTGATGCGGCTTGCGCATGCAGAGGAAGACCTGCTGGACAGGCTCCGCTCCGGAAAGCTCGCCTTTAATTCGAAATTGGCAACGGCGCTGTTAAAATGCCTGGATGCGCTTCGCGAGCTTACGGCCAGGGTAGAGCGTGACGAGCCGCTTGATCTGGAGACAGCCCCGCTTCTCGACGCGCTCGCGGCATCCATCGATGCGGGCGCATTGCCTCCCGCTCCGTCAGCCGCCCGGCAGCGCAGAGCCACGGCCGAAGAGAGTGCGCCGCAGCACAGGCCAGAGGCATTGAGGCTTTCCGATGTGATGAAGGTAGACGGCAGCGTATTCGACGGCCTTCTCGCGACCGTTGGCGATCTCTTCATGGCCCTCTCATCATTCAAGGCGCTCTCGCATTCCTCGCGCTCCATCGAATTCAAGGAGGGCGTCCACGCTCTCGGCAAATCCATAGGCGAGATCCACAGGTCCATACTCACGGCCCGCATGCTCCCGCTCGAAGACCTCATGGCAGGCCTTCCGAGGGTCATTCGCGACCTTACGGCTGACGCAGGCAAGGAGGTCTCGCTCACGTCAGAGGGCATGGACATAAGCCTCGACAGGGCCATCCTGGAGGGGCTTGCCTCCCCCCTGGTGCATATCATAAGAAATGCCGTTGACCACGGCATAGAGGGCACGCAGGAGCGGGTCGAATGCGGTAAACTATCCGTAGGCTCCATAAAGATACGGGCGTATACCCGAAAGGACAGGGCCGTAATAGAGATATCCGATGACGGTCGCGGCATAAGCAGAGAGAGGCTCAAGAGAAAGGCCCTTGAAAGGGGCATCACTGATGAAAGGCTCTCTTCCATGCATGAGAGGGAGCTGTTGATGCTCGTCTGTCTGCCGGGCCTCTCGACAGCCGAGAAGGTAACGGGCACCTCAGGCAGGGGCGTTGGCATGGACGTTGTCAAAGACTCGGTAGAGGCGCTCGGCGGCTCTCTTGAAATAGAATCGGTCGAGGGCAAGGGCACGAGGATAATGATGGAGCTGCCGCGCACGACCTCGATAACTAAGGCGCTCATGGTGCGAGTGGGGCCTGAGCAGTTCCTCCTGCCCATCTCCAAAATAGAGCGGGTCATAGAGGCGAGTATTGACGAGATCAGCGCAGGCATCTTCTCTTTTGAAGAGACGCAGTTCCCCGTCATCCCACTTGCCGAATTGTTCGGCATAGCCGGGCAGGAGAAGGAGAGCGCGACCCTCATCCTTGTGGAGGCCGGGCAGGCCCTTGCAGGAGGGCGGCTCGTGGCATTGAAGGTAGACGACTTCGGAGACGAGATAGACGCTTACGTGAAACCCCTGCTGCCGCCGATATCGAAACTCTGGGGCGCCACGGGATTGACCATAATGGGCGACGGCAGGCCGATATTCCTGTTGGACGTCCAGCAGTTGATATCAAAGGCCATTAAAACATGAACGAAAGGCTCTTAAAAAAGCTCCTCGATGACGTAAAGGGCGGAAAGACCGGAGTGGCCGAGGCGCTCGAGACCTTAAAGAGGCTGCCCTTCGAAGAGCTCGAGTTCGCCACCCTCGACACGCACAGGTCGCTCCGCAAGGGCTTCCCGGAGGTCATCTTCGGTGAAGGCAAGTCACCTATCCAGATAAAGACTATCGTCGCGAGCATGCTCAAGAGAAAGGAGAACGTGCTCGTAACCAGGGTGGACGCGGCAAAGGGGCGCGCCCTCAGCAAGGCCTTTCCAAAGGGCGAGTACAAAGAGGTCCCGCGCACCTTTTTCGTCAAATCCCATCCAATAAAGCCGGTTGGACGCGGCATTGTGCTCGTCATATGCGCAGGCACCTCTGACGTGCCTGTCGCAGAAGAGGCCGCTGTAACGGCCGAGTGCATGGGCAACAGAGTAAAGAGGCTTTATGACGTGGGCGTCTCCGGCATACACCGTCTGCTGCACAGGAAAGACGACCTCTGGGAGGCGAACGTGCTCATAGCCGTGGCTGGCATGGAAGGCGCGCTGCCGAGCGTGGTGGCC
>CAZDUP010000070.1:4587-9308 GCA_964508625.1 uncultured Thermodesulfobacteriota bacterium | reverse complement strand
GCCCTTACAAGGCTGGGGTCACAGGTTCGAACCCTGTTCCGCCTACCATATCAAAACTTAAAACGGGGCCGTAGTTAAGTCGGTTATAACGCTGGCCTGTCAAGCCAGAGGGCGCGGGTTCGAGTCCCGTCGGCCCCGCCAGACTCGAAAAAGCCCTGGAATCGGAAATCGGTTCCAGGGCTTTCTTTTTTACCAAGTCAGAATCGCTCATCCGATTTAGACGTCCGGAGGCAGGTCGCCGCTCAGCAGCAGGATAGCCATTTCAGTGTTCTTCGCTTCTCCATCCGGATGGTACGCGATATTGATCTGGTCCGACTTCTCTATCGCGCCCTTGTCGAGCACCGCCGATATCTCGGCGTTGCCTTTGGTGTCGCTTTTGAAAGAGATGCCCTTGGCGGCAGCGGGTGATTGCTTCCCGGCTTCCTTCTCGCTCAACCAGACCGAGTATACGCCGTCCGGCTCGAGGCCGCTTAGCTTGAGGTCTATCCTCATCTGGTCCTCTGGGCCAACATGCTGTATGGTCGCGTTGCCGGTGGCGTACTTGAATGCTTCGGGCGACAGGTGCACCTTTTCGAGCGCAAAAGCCGCCGATGAGAATACTACAAGAAACAGCGCCGCTATATATGCTGGAAATAATTTCCTGTGCATGTTTCCACCTCCTATAAAAGGATGATATCTTCCTTTTAACCTGAGTCAAGTTCCTGTCCTGAGGCCGAAAATGCCGGTCAACAGACCAGCCTTAAGGGGTCATGCCCGGCCAGGCGCATCAACTCGCGGCCTCGCGCCATGTCGCTGATCTCCAGCATCAGGCTTCATGATTCCTCCCCGGGTTTTGAGCAAAGAGAAGGCTGGAACAATGTCGTTCTCTGGTCACATAAATAATAGAGTACAGTTTCAGTCCTTCTCTAAAGCTCTTGTTGCATTGGTCGTTGCGTCCGGAAACTTTTTGTGACATTACCTGCCATTTGTCTTCTGAGCCGCTGCCATGCGAAATATTTTGATTGCAGTCGAGGGCCGGATTAGAGTAAACTTGTATATTCTAAGGAAAGTGTTGGTCTGGGTTCAGGTTGTGGAATTTCCTTCTTACCTGTCTGATTCCGAATTCCCCTGAAAGACGCCAGCCTTATTTCCTCGAAACCATTTTTTCAATCTCAAAAAGGTGTACAGATGCCGGAAGGGCCCGCAAGTAATCCCGCTTTATCCACTCGCAATCAGGCTGAATTAGATTTTCCGTTGATAATACAGGGAGGCATGGGTGCAGGCGTATCCGCATGGCAGCTCGCAAAGGCTGTCTCTGTCTGCGGGCACCTCGGGGTGGTTTCAGGGACCGCGCTCGACGTCATCATGGCCAGAAGGCTTCAGGCCGGAGACCCTGGCGGACACATCAGGCGCGCGCTCGCCTCGTTCCCGTTCCCTGAGATGTCGATCCGCATTATCGAGAAGTACTTCATAGAGGGCGGAAAGAAGGAGGACGAGCCTTTCAGGACCGTCCCGATGTGTACCATGAACCTCTCGCAGGCCCACCTTGAGCTCATAGCCGCCGCTAACTTTGTCGAGGTCTTCCTCGCTAAAGAAGGCCACGGCGGAGTTGTCGGCATAAATTACCTCGAGAAGATACAGGTCCCGCAGCTCGCGTCGATATACGGCGCCATGCTCGCAGGCGTCGATTACGTGCTCGTCGGCGCGGGCATACCTCGCGATATACCCGGCATACTCGATTGCTTTGCCGAAGGCAAAGAGGCATCGATGAGGCTCAACGTGCTCGGGGCCGACAAGGAAGACGATTTCAGGATGACCTTCGACCCTGTGAAATTCTCAGGCGCTGAGAGGCTGCCACGGTTGAGGCGGCCTCGCTTTTTCGCAATAATCGCCTCGGTCGTGCTTGCGCAGACCCTTGTAAAGAAGGGCTCCGGCAAGGTGGACGGCCTGGTCATAGAGGGGCCGTCTGCTGGCGGCCACAACGCCATGCCAAGGGGCGTATTAAAGCTCGACGGCTCTGGCGAGCCCATCTACGGGCCAAAGGACGAAGTAGACCTCGACAGCATAAAATCGCTCGGCGTGCCGTTCTGGCTTGCCGGGGCCTACGGCACCTCAGAGAGGCTCAAGGAGGCGCTCTCGCTGGGTGCGAGCGGCATACAGGCCGGGACCCCGTTCGCGTTCTGCGAGGAATCGGGGCTCACAAAAGAAATAAGGGAGAGCATCATCAGAAAGGTCGTTGACGGCTCGGCGTCGGTCTTTACAGACCCCAAGGCATCTCCCACTGGCTTTCCCTTCAAGCTTCTGAGGCTCGAGGGCTCTAATTCAGAGGATGACGTATTCAACGCAAGAAAAAGGGTATGCGACCTCGGCTACCTGAGGCACCTGTACAGGAAGGAAGAGAATACGGCTGGATACCGCTGCCCTGCGGAACCTTTGGACGAGTACGTGAAAAAGGGCGGCAATGCCGATGAGACCGCTGGCTGCAAATGCCTGTGCAACGGCCTTATGGCTAACATAGGCCTTGCCCAGAGGAGGAACGACGGCTATGTCGAGCTGCCGCTTCTTACGGCCGGCAAGGAGCTTTCGATAATAAAGGATATACTCAATGCAAAAGGCGGCGGGATATCCTATTCGGCCAGGGACGTCATCGGCCACATGGTCAAGGGCAGCATCAATGCCGTTGCTGTAAATACAAACTAAACGCGCGAAATCGAAGCCCCTGAAGCAATCTATGCTTCAGGGGCTTTTTTATTTGTCATTGGCCAGGAAATCCCGCGCCTCCCTGAGGCCGAGGCCGCCTGCGATCGAGATGTGTTTTCTGCCCTCGACACCATCACCCATCAGGATGGCGGTGTGGCCGAGGTTGTAATGCAGGTATGCGTTTCCTGGCTCTATCGTTATCGCACTTCTGAAGTCCTCAACTGCACGGCCGTATTCCCCGATCGAAGTTAATGCGTTGCCTCTGTTGTTGAGAACGGTTGCGTCCGCTGGGTCTATCGAAAGGGCCTTTGTGAAATCTTCAATTGCAGCCGTATTGTCGCTTAGCCTGCGAAAGGCCTGCCCGCGCTTGGAATAGAATTCCGCAAGCTCTTCCCTTGTCCTGGCATTCGCTATGATTATCGAATAATCATCTATCGCCTCTTCGTATCTCCCTGCCTTGTGCAGCCAAGCGGCCCTGTTCCTGTAGGCGAAGACGACCGGGTAGTGCCTTATCTCGTGGCTCCAGAGGCTGTAAGAGTCCTTCCAGACATTTATCTGATATAGCGTGAGCGTCCCGAGCGCGGCAGAGGCCGCGAGGAGTATGGCTGCCGCCATTGCGGACACGGCCTTCGAGGCCCCTGCTGCCCAGGACAACCCGAACCCTGCCAGCATGAAAAAGGGCATGACCGGCATATAGGTGTACCTGTCTGCCGCTGCCTGGCCGCCAAGCTGTATTATGCCGATGACCGGCAGGAGCGTAACGAGGTAAAAGGCCCATGCAAAGAGAGGCGCCCTGATGGCCTTGAGATACGCAATGGCGCAGGTCCCTGTTATCGCCAGGAGGAGAGCCAGACTTGCCAGCGCCTCGGTCAATGCGAAATCCGGAAAAAGCGGGTAATAGGGCGCAAGCCCGGCAGGGATGAACAACTTGTAGATATAAAAGCCGTAGGCCCGGATTGCATTGAGGGCCCTCGGCGCCGCGCCGAGCATCTCCGCGCCCACTACCGCTCCCTCGCTGGCCTGGCTCAATATTGCCACTGCAGATGCAGCTAAGGCGAGCGCGATAAAAGGCGCCTTCTCAAGACAGAGCCTTTTAAAGCCGACCCTCCCTGACCAGATGTCATAAAGCAAAAGGACTATCGGCAGGGAGACGGCCATCGGCTTGCTCATGAGACTGAGGCCGAAGAGGACGACCGAAGAGATGTACGCACGTCTGGAAAGAGATTCCGTGTACCTGACATAAGCGATTGCCGAGAGCAGAAAGAAGAATGCGAAGAGCACGTCCTTGCGCTCGGATATCCATGCCACGGATTCGACCCTCTGCGGGTGCAGGCCCCATAACAGGGCAGTTGCAAAGCCCGCTGCAGCGACAAGCCAGCCGTTGCCAGGCAACATGCGCGAGGTGAATATCCTTATCGAGAGAAACGCCAGCAGGGCAGCGTTCAGGGCGTGGAAGATGATGCTGGTCAGGTGATATCCGAATGGGTCAAGGCCCCAGAGCCGGAAATCGATTGCGAGAGAGATGACGGTCAGCGGATGCCAGATGCCAGCGACCTGCGAGCTGAAGACGGATTTCAGGAACGGCACGGTCCCCTGGATAATTCCATTGTCATGGACATAGACGCTGTCGTCGAAGTTGACGAAGTCCGCGTTGAGGCAGGGGAGATAGAAAAGGAAAACGACGGCCCCGGCAGCGAACGCAGCGCCGACCGCCCTCGTTATCGGATAGACTTTGGACCTCATATTGACCCTGCTGCCAGCGCGACCCTTTCAAGTGCCTCGGCGACCACTGACCTCGGGCACGCCAGGTTCATCCTGTAGAAGCCCTCTCCGCCAGCCCCGAAGATGCGCCCCGGCGTCATCGCCACCCTTGCCTTGGTAAGCAGCAGCTCATCGAGCTCGGATTCAGAGAGTCCCAGGCCGTTGAAGTCGAGCCAGCCGAGGTAAGTGCCTTCCATGCTGGCCGCTTTAACTAAAGGCAGCCTCTCTTTTACGACATCCCGCATCACCCAATAGTTGGCGTGAAGGTACGGGATAAGCTC
>CAZDUP010000070.1:0-4577 GCA_964508625.1 uncultured Thermodesulfobacteriota bacterium | reverse complement strand
CCAAGCCATCCATCTCCGTTGCTGTACGCGGCTTCGATGGCGGCCATGCCGAGGACATTGGGTTTCATTATGCCTGTCCTTGTCAGTGCAAGGTCAAAGCCGCTGAAGAGCCCTTCATCGGGGATCACGACGTTTGCCACGTGAAGCTCGGCGAGGTTGAAGGTCTTGCTCGGTGATGTGCAGGTTATGGTGATGGACGCCGCCTCGCGCGAGAGGCTTGCGGTAGGCGTATGCCTGAAGCCTGGCATGACGAGGTCAGAGTGTATCTCGTCGGATACGATGATGATATCGTTCTCAAGGCAGAGACCGACGAGGGCCTTCAACTCATCCCTGCTCCAGACCCTTCCGACAGGGTTGTGCGGGCTCGACAGGATTATCATCCTGGTCTTTTTGTCTATCGACCGTTTGAGCCCCTCGATGTCCATCCTGTACCCGTTATCGTCGCGGATGAGCGGGTTGTTGAGCACGGTCCGGCCGTTATTCGCGATGACTGCCCTGAACGGGTGATATACCGGCGGCTGGATTATGACCTTGTCGCCTGGCTCTGTGAATGCCTGGACTGAAAAGGCCAGCGCAGGGATGACGCCGGGTGAGAACCTTATCCATTCGCGCTCAACATGCCAGCCGAAGCGCCTTTCAATCCAGCCTGCGACAGCGGCGTAGTAGCTATCAGGCACGACCGTGTAGCCGAAGACGCCGTGACGCGCCCGCTCTATTACCGCTTCCTTTATGAACGAGGGTACTTCGAAGTCCATGTCAGCTATGGACATGGGTATCATGCCCTCGACCTCGCCCTTCATCTCGTGGTGGTCCCACTTGACGCAATGAGTGCCGACCCTCGTTATTACTCGGTCGAAATCGTACTTCACTTCCTTCTCCTCACCCCTCTTGTAGGCTCGGCCTGCATGGGGTCTTCTGGCCAGTAGTGCCTGGGGTAGCGGCCCTTCATCTCTTTTCTCACGAGCTGGTAGCTCGATGCCCAAAATCCTGCGAGGTCTTCTGTCACCTGAACAGGCCTTCCGGCTGGCGATAACAGGTGTATGATGAGCGGAACCCTTCCGTCGGCCACAGAGGGCGTCTTTGCAAGGCCGAACATCTCCTGGAGCCTGACGCTCAACACAGGCCGCTCTCCTGTGTAGTCGATGGCTATGCGCGATCCACTCGGCACCTCTATATGCGTCGGCGCGAGTCTATCAATCTTTTTCCGGTCCTCCCAGGAGAGCATTCCAAGAAGCACCTCATTTATATCGAGCTTTTTGAGGTGCTCGAGCCGTGTCATGCCCTCGACACACGGGCCGAGCCAATCCTTGAGATTTCGAACGAGTTCCTCATCCGTCATCTCCGGGAATGCCGCGCCTGTCTCTTTGCCGAGATGGTTCAAAAAGCTCACGCGCGCCCTCAGGGCCTCTGACTTTTTTTCCCACGGGAGCACGCCCAGACCGTTTATCTTTATACCATAAAGCAGGGCCTCAATCACGCTGGCCTTTGGAGGGGCTTTGAGCGTTGCGGTGGAGAGCACGAGCTTCCAGAGCCGTTTTCGCCGCTCAGCGACTACGGCTTTTTGCTGCTGGTCCCACTCGACGACATCAGCGGATTCGATCTGGTCCCCGAAGTATTCGAAGAGGCTGGCCTCTGTTATCGGTGCCGCGAGAAATATGCGGGACTCCTTTTCGCCCTGGTCAAGGCTTGCGGCGACGATGTACTCGCTGCTCAGCGCGGCGTTGGCAAGGAACGCGCCCCTGCCGTTAGACAGGAGGTACCTGCCTTCGCCGATTGCTCGCCTCCTGCCTATCCTGTCCGGATAGGCAAAGGCAAGGAGCACGCCTGCCATATCGGTGTCATCACTGCCAGGGGAGGCCCTTAGCTCCTTTGCCATCTGCCTTGCAGCCTGTCTGACCCGTTCAAAGACAGCCCTGTCCATATCCTCTCTTCCAAAAGTCGCGCGCCCGATGAGGCTCTCCAGCCTGTGTCTTATGTCAGGGTCCTTTCTGCCGCCCTCTGACTTCAGGAAGTCGCGCTCGGTGAGCAGGGCCGCGAGGTAACAGGCCAGTGAGCCGAGGCCCAGCGCATTTGCCTTCAGCAGCATGTGTCCGAGGCGCGGGTGAACCGGCAGGCGCGCAAGCTCCCTGCCGTGCGCCGTTATCTTTCCTTCATTGTCCAGCGCGCCCAAATGGGCAAGCAGCTCCCTTGCCTGCGAGTATGCGGCATTAGGCGGCTCGTCGAGCCACTTTAGCTGCCCGGGCTCTAAAACACCCCACAATGCGAGCTCAAGGGCAAGGGAAGCGAGGTCAGCCTCCAGTATTTCAGGCGAAGATTTGTCTCTCAATCCGCCGTGCTCGGCCTCTGTCCAGAGGCGCATGCACACGCCCGGACCGAGCCTCCCGGCCCTTCCGCATCTCTGGTCAGCGGAGTCCCTTGTCACCCTTATTGTCTCAAGGCCGCTCATGCCTGTTGATGGAGAGAAGCGGGAGACGCGCTTCAAGCCCGAATCGATTACAGTGTCCACGCCTTCTATCGTTATGCTCGTCTCTGCGATGGACGTGGCGAGCACTATCTTTCTCCTGCCAGGCAAAGACGGCCTTATGGCATGGTCCTGCGCCTCTTTTTTAAGCTCACCGAAGAGGGGCACGAGGTCGACCGAGTCGGGCATGCCCTTTTCGCGAAGTCCTGCCTCTACCCTTTTTATCTCCCCTGCGCCGGGTAGAAATACGAGTACGCTGCCGGTGCCCTCTTTCATGGCGCTGTACGCGGCAGCAGCTGTCTTTGAGACAATATCGCGCACAAGGTCAACTCCAGAGCGGCCCGGCCTTGAAGGGGCCTCATAGCGGACATCTACCGGATATGCCCTGCCGAAGCTCTTTATGACCGGCGCATCTCCGAGAAGCGTTGAGACCTCTTTGCCGTCGAGGGTAGCTGACATGATGAGCAGCCGCAGGTCTTCCCTGAAGACCGACTGAGATTCAAGGGACAGGGCCAGCCCGAGGTCTGCGTGAATGCTCCGCTCGTGGAACTCGTCGAAGATGACGATGCCCGTGCCCTCGAGAGAAGGGTCAGCCTGGAGGAGCCTCGTAAGTATCCCCTCTGTTACCACCTCTATCCTTGTCTTCGGGCCTGTTGCGCTGTCGAGCCTGGTGCGGTAGCCGACGGTCTCTCCGGCATCTTCGCCAAGAAGCTCTGCCATCCTCGCAGCAGCTGCCCTGGCCGCGAGCCTCCTCGGCTCAAGCATGAGTATGCGGGAGCCATCAAGCCATTCCTCGCCCAGGAGGGCAAGCGGCACCAGTGTCGTCTTTCCGGCGCCGGGAGGGGCCTCCAGGACCGCGTTCCTGCCGACTTTGAGCGCGTGGCAGAGCTCTCTAAGGACGTCTTTGACCGGATAGTCCAGGCCTCTTAAAATATCGCTCTCAATAGACATGGGGATTTTTTAACACGAAACTGGCATGGGAAAAATTGAAATCTCGGCGGGGCAGTGGAGGGGAACGTCAGAGGTCCTTTACTTTCCTGATATATGCGTCTACATCGAACTTTGCCCTGCATCCCTCATGGCTCATATACCGTATCTTCCCGAAGACCTCACGTTCTTTCCAGGCGCGGTCGTGGACGCCGCCGATGCTCCACGCGATGCCCGTATATCCGTTGGGGTCCCTGCCGTCGAGCTCATAGCGGTCGTTTAGATAGATGGCGGTCTCAATGGCCTCCTCGGGCGAGGCAGACCATTCGAGTATCTTCTTTGCCCAGTACATGCGCATGTATCCGTGCATCTTGCCGAGTTTCACCATCTCCATCTCAGAGGCGTTCCAGAGCTCGTCATGGGTAAGGGCCCTTTCAAGCTCATCGCGCGAATAGAGCGCCTTTCTCTTATCCTTCCTATGGGCGTCAAGCGTCTTCTTTGCCCAGTCCGGGAAGCCGTTGAAGGAGTCGTAACGGCTGTTGTAAAAGCAGAAGTTGTCAGATAGCTCACGCCTTATGATAAGTTCTTCGAGAAATGCCTCCCTGCTCTCCCGGTTGCCGTTGCTCTTAGCTACTTCGAGGGCCACCCTTTGAGCTGATATCTGGCCGAAGTGCAGGTATGGCGAGAGGCCTGACTGTCCGTCCTGTACAGGGTCGTTCCTGAAAGCGGCATATTGGCCGAGCTTGCCTTCGATGAAATGATCGAGCGTTCTGGCCGCGCTCTTTTCACCCGGCACAATCCAATCAGCTTCCGGGACAGCCCTGTCCGCCTTGAGCTTCTTTAATAACGCTACAGAGTTGACAGAGTCGCTCTCCAGCCCTGCCGTGAAGGGATGTTTTTTTAATCGCGGAAAGTCCGTCAGGAAGTCTTTGAGCATCTTATGTATCCTGGGCCTGAAGGTGCGCGCTGCAAACTCCTGCTTGCCGGATGCAAGCCAGCAGGGGACTATGTTGTGGCTGTCCACCTCGTAAAATGGGATATCTATCCGCCTCGCAACTTCATCCTTCCACGCTCTCTTTATCCGCAATGGGTCAAAGTCGGTTACAAGCGTCCCTGCGCCTGTTTTTTTGAGGAAGCGCGGGATGACAATGCCGGGAAGGCCATTGACGAGCTTGAAAGGGATGTTCCG
>CAZDUP010000069.1:0-9313 GCA_964508625.1 uncultured Thermodesulfobacteriota bacterium | reverse complement strand
ACGCCTTGAGCGTGCAGCCGTAGTCGTGCAGATGAACGCCCGTTACCCTCGATATGAGGCCGTTGGCCATCATCGAAGGGAGCCTCCGCGAGATGAACTTGTCCTGGCGTTTTTTCCTCCAGCCGCTCACAACGTCGTGCCCCTTCATCTTCTCAAGGAGCCTCGGGATGTCGGCAGGGTCGTTCTGCAGGTCCGCGTCCATCGTTATTATGATGTCGCCCTGGGCATACTCGAAGCCAGCTGCCATAGCAGCTGTCTGGCCGAAGTTCCTCCTGAAGGAGACGACGACAACTGAAGGGTCCTTCTTCTGATAGGACTCCAGCACCCTGAAGGTATTGTCCCTGCTGCCGTCGTCAACGAAGATTATCTCGTACTTCCTGCCGAGGGGGTCCATCACGTCCTTTATGGACTTGTAGAGGTGCGGCAGGCTCTCCTCTTCCTCGTAAACTGGTATTACTATTGAAACGGTCTCTTCCAAAAAGATTCCTCCTGCCTAATAATTCCTGATTTCTCTTGCATGAAACCCCTTAAATCCGTAGCAGCGGAAGGCGGTCCAGGTCTTGAATGGCCTGTTGTTCCAGTGAGTCTCGATGATGTCCTTGCTGCTGCAATCGGCGAATGCTGCCCCTACCACCGCATCGAGCTCAGCGTCGCCGCCCTTCACGTATATGGCGTTGCCGCCCAGGGCATCGGGGCCTGGCCACAGGTCATACTGGTTCATGCGCCTCGTCCCGGTATTGACGTTGTACGCTGCCGGGTTGCCCTCTGTATATAGAGCTATCTCGCTGGTTATCTGATAGGTATCCGAAAGCAGAAATACCTCACCCGAGCCTTCCATCTGCCTCTTTATGGCCGAGACCTCTTGCCCGAGCTCTTTCCAGCCTATGACCCTGTTGTAGGGCGGGCCGTCCATTATGTCGTCCTTTACCGGTTCGAGCAGCCAGGGGAAGTACGCGAGGAAAGAGACGGCCGCGCCGAGCACGATGCCGAATACTGCAACGCCCTTCGTTATCCTCCTTGCGGGCGGGTGCTGCCTTGAGCATAGCCTGTCGAATGCCCAGACCGAGGCAGGGAAGGCTGCCACGAACGAGGCCACTGCCCAGTTGCCCTGCACCTTGGCATGCAGGCTCTTCAGAAGGAAGAAGGCGAAGAGCGGCGCCGAGGCAAAGAAGGCCAGGAGCAGCTCGTCCCTCTTCTCAACAAAGCCCCTCGTAAGCGCGACCCATGCGCCGTAGACGAGCCCGATAAAGATAACGGGCGTCAAGAGCCCTGCCTGGGAGCCGAGGAACTCGAAAAGCCCGCCTATAGCCAGAGCGCCCTCGCCCACGTGCGCCTGGCCCAAAGTGTGCTTTATTGTAACCTGTCCGTGCAGAATATTCCAGAGGATTACAGGAGTTGCGGCCGCGAGGCTTATGGCCGCGGCAAAGTACGGCTCAGGCTGCGCGAGCCAGAACCTGTCGCGCCTCGATACGAGGAAATAGAGAAAGAGGCACGGGTATATGAGCGCCATAGTGTACTTGCTCAAAAAGCCGAGGCCTATGAGGAGGCCTGCAAGGTACCACCAGCCCGCGCGCCTGCGGGTCAGGCCGAGGTGTACGGCGAGGATGGCCGCGGCCCAGAAGAATATCAGCATGACGTCGGTAGTCATTAGTATGGAGCCGGCTGCAAATAGCGGGCTCACGTTAGCTACCAGGGCCGACCAGAAGCCCACCTTCTCGCTCTCGAAGAGCTCTCTGCCGAGGAGGTATATGCACCATGAGCCGGCTGCCGCGAAGACGACCGCGCCTATCCTGATGCCGAAGTCATTTGCCCCAAATACCTTTGTAAAGAGGGCTATCACATAGGCCACTGCCGGGCCTTTGCTGTAATAGGAGAGGTCAAGCCGCCTCGACCATTCCCAGTAGTGCGCCTCGTCAGGGGAGATATCCAAAGGGCCCCATGCTATGTAGGCGGCCCTCAATACCGCGAGCAGGACTATGAATATGAGAGTGAGATTCCTGTACATCAAGACTCCGCCTTCTTTCTCCTGGCTTCCAACAGGGACACGAGCCGCGCCCTCAACCATCCCCTCTCAGCAGAAAAGGCAATTACCGCTATGGCGCTGCCGAGAAGAGCGCCTGCAGTGACGTCGGTGGGGAAGTGGACGCCGACGTATACCCTTGAGTAGGCGACCGCAAATGCCATGAATATGAACGCGGGCCAGAGGCGAGTGTACCTGGCCGAGAGAAATACCATTGCCGCGAATATGTTCGTAGCGTGGCCCGACGGCATTGAAAATGAGCCGCTGCAGCCCACGAGGAGCCTCACGCCCTCGAGCGCGCTGCACGGCCTGACCCTCATGAATACGTGCTTTAATGAATTCGAGGCAAAATCACTCAGTAGCACGACCGCGACGAGTATGACGAGGCCTATCCTGTCCTGCCTCTTCCCGAGGATCCAGATGAGGGCCGCGGCCACGATGATGACGCCGAGGAAGTTCATCTTGTCGGTCACGTAGACCATGAACGAGTCGAGGAACGGCGCGGTCCAGGACGAATTGATGAGATGGAAGAGCTCTATGTCGAATCGGGTTATGGCATCCATTAGTTTTTATTATTACCTGATTGGCTTTTTTAACTCATTTCCGCGCTACCGCGCGGTTCTGGGCATAAGGCTTCGCTCGCTATCTGCCCCCAACCTCCGCGCTCGCCCCTTACGTCGCTTCGCTCCTTCTGCCCCGGCTCGCGCGCCCTTCCTCCATCCTATTCGCTAAAGCATTATGCCCTAATGGTTTGTAAAAACAAAACAGGATCAAACGACTTTCCCGACAGCCTCAATTACGTCATCAACGCTTATCTCATTCATGCATTTCACATCAGCGCATTCCCTTTTAAAGCACGGGCTGCAATCGAGCCCCTTTCTCACAATGACATGACCCTTGCCGTATGGCCCTGTGCGCCAGGGCGCCGTGGGGCCGAAGAGGGCAACGACCGTTGCGCCTGCTGCCGCTGCCAGGTGCATGGGCCCTGAGTCCACTGTGACGACGAACTTCGAGAGCCTTGATAAGGCGGCGAACTCCTTGAGGCTCGTCCCGAAGGTCACGGCGCCGCCCCCTATTGCCTTTGAAATCCCGGCCAGCTCTGTCAGTTCCGCTGGCCCGCCTGTAAGCACTGCCTTGAGCTTTCGTTCGGCAATGAGCCTTTTGGCGACCTCTATGAAGCGGTCGTCCTTCCAGAGCTTCGTCTTCCACCGGGCCCTGGTAACCATGACGAAAAAGGGGCCGCTGACGCCGTATTCCTTGAGCTTCTTCTTTAGTGATCTTTCAGCCGCTGAAAGGTCGAGCGTAAATACGGGCTCGCCTGTATCTGCCCCGAAATGCCTGGCAAGGTCAAGATACCTCTCTACAGCGTGCTTATCCAAGTCATAAGGCGGCAGCTTCTCGTTAAGGAAGACGTGGCTCAATTCCCTCGCGTTCGAGAACCCGGCCCTCTTTTTCCCGGCTGTAAGGGATACCCAGATGCCGCTTTTGAGGAGCCCCTGGAAATCAAGCACAAGGTCATAGGACCTGGCCCTCAGCATCCTGGCTGTCCTGAGGTTAGCAAGGAGGTTCCTGCCCCAGCCCCGCTTTACTACTATGACCTCGTCTATCTGGGGGTGTCCGGCAAGCATGCCGCTTGCCGCCTCCTCCACGAGCCAGTCTATCTTTGCCCTTATGCCATTCTTTTTAAAGCCAGCCCTCAAAGCATCGAGCGCTGGAAGCGTATGGACTACGTCCCCTATGGATGAGAGCTTTATTATGAGGACTTTCATCTTCGGGCCTGTTCAATGTCAGCGAGTATCCATGCGACGGCCTCGAATATGTCCTGTGCCACAAAATCCGGCGCCTCTTCCATGCACTCTATCTCGTCCGCGCCCTTGCCCGTGAGGACGAGTATTCCCCTGCCCTTTAAATTTTTCGCCAGGCTCACGTCGCAGGCCTTGTCGCCAACGACATAGGCCCTCTCGTGGTTTAACCCGTGCTCCTTTGCAGCGCGCTCGGCAAGGCCTGTCCTGGGCTTGCGGCAGTTGCAGTCAAAATCCGGGTGGTGGTTGCAGTAGTAGATGCCGTCCACCCTCGCGCCTTCCTCTGCGAGATATTCCTTCATCCTCTCGTTCACTGCGTCCACATGTGCGTCGGTATAATAGCCCCTGCCCACGCCAGACTGGTTGCTTATTACAATGACCTTTATGCCGGCCTCGTTCAAGAGCCTTATGGCCCTTGCCGCGCCCTTGATGAGTACGAGCTTCTCAGGGTCAGAGAGATAGCCTATGTCCTCGTTGATGGTCCCGTCCCTGTCGAGGAAGACCGTTGCCTCAGTCCTCGTCATGCGGCTATTCCCTTAAGGGCCTTTATTACGTCACCAGCCTCGATAGAGGTCAGGCACCTGTAATGGCCGAACCTGCACTCCCTTTCAAAGCACGGGCTGCACTCTATCTTTTTTCTCACGACAGCAACACTCTTACCCACAGGGCCTGTAAGAGAGTCCTCTGTAGAACCGAAAATGGCCACAGTAGGCGTGCCGAGCGCGGCAGAAATATGCATCGGCCCCGAGTCGTTCGTGATAATGGCCTTGCACAATGAGGCAAGCGCGATCGATTGCCGCAATGTCAGCTTGCCCGAGAGGTCCAATGCGTTGGGCACGGCAGCAGCGACCGCATTGCATGCCTCCCTGTCCTCAGGGCCGCCGAATATGAGGAAAGCCCCGCCCCGCTCGTTTTTGATCATTGAAAGGACTTCCGCGAACCTCTCAGGCGCCCATCTCTTTGCTGGCCCGTAGCTCGCCCCTGGAGCTGCCCCGAAGAGCGCCATGCCTTCAATGCCGTTCTCTTTAACAAAGCCCTTTGCCCAGCGCTCCTCGCCCTCTGAGATATAGAGCCTGGGGACTGCAGTTGATAACGGCCTGGCACCGAGCTTTTCGACTATGTTCAGATAATAAAAGACCTGGTGCCTTTTTTTAATCTCTTCCGTCACAGGTATGGCCCTTGTGAGTAGGCCTGATCTTAAGTCCCTCGCATATCCAGCCCTCTCAGGTATTCTGGAAAGGAACGATATGAGAGCAGCGTCAAAGGCGTTCTGGAAAAGGACTGCCATGTCAAAGCCATGCCTTCTGAGCTCGCCAGAGAGCTTGAGCCTTCCAGTAAACCCGTTGTGCTCCCTGCCGTACTCTATTATCCCGGCAACGGCTGGATTGTTCTCGAAGACCGGAACTGCCCTTGTCTTTGCGAGCACATATATTTCAGCGGCAGGATAGAGCGCCTTGAGCGCGTCCAGGGCAGGTAGCGACATCACGGCGTCCCCTATCCAGTTGGGAGCCCTTACGAGCAGTTTTTTCGGCCCTGCGGCCATTCTTTCCCCTTAAAAAACAATATCAACCCATCGGCCATGCAACAGGCCCCTTGCCCCTTGCAGGCCCCTGGATTGACCCGGGATATTATAGTATGAAACAGGCCTGTGTTGTCAATCTGTAAGGGGGCCTGCCTTGACTTATATGCTGATTTTTGCTATTTTTTTCAGGTATAATCTGAGTCAGGGCCTTTACCGGTGATGGAACGCGGTTGTCTATCTTTGGTAAGGGCTTTTTTTTCGGGAAAAGGGGCTTACAAGGGGGGGCGGATGAACTGGCATTTGAACGAATATCGCGACGTAATGGAGCCGCTCGGCTCGTCACGGGAGGGCCTGTCCAGGGAAGAGGCCGAAAAGAGGCTTGAGGAATACGGGCCCAACCTGCTGCGGGAAAAAAAGAAAAGGTCTGTCTTCGCGATGTTCCTTGACCAGTTCAAGGACTTCATGATCATAGTCCTGCTTGCGGCAGCGGTCATATCCGGGCTCATCGGCGACCCGGAAGACACCATAGCGATAATCATCATCGTAATACTCAACGCTGTAATAGGCTTTGTCCAGGAATACAGGGCTGAAAAGGCCATAGCAGCACTTAAGAAGATGTCCGCCCCTTCGGCCGTTGTCGTGCGAGGCAACAGGCACGAGACAGTCCCGGCATACGTGCTCGTGCCAGGGGACATAGTCCTGCTTGAGGCAGGCAACGTCGTTCCAGCCGATTTGCGGCTCATCGAGGCAGCGCAGCTTAAATGCGAGGAGGCGGCATTGACCGGCGAGTCTGCCGCTGTCGAGAAACATACAAAGCCTCTCCATGAGAAGGACCTGCCAATAGGCGACAGGAAGAACATGGCCTACAGCGGCACTTCGGTCGTCTACGGCAGGGGAAGCGGCGTGGTTGTCGCCACCGGCACCGATACTGAGCTTGGCCGCATAGCGTCTCTGCTGCAGGAAGGCGAAGAGATGAAGACGCCTCTGCAGAAGCGGCTCGCGAAATTCGGGCAGAAGCTCGGCATTGCCGTCCTTCTCATCTGCGGCGGCGTCTTCGGCATAGGCGTCCTGAGGGGGGAAGAGCCGCTCCTGATGGTACTTACCGCCATATCTCTCGCTGTGGCGGCAATCCCCGAAGCGCTTCCAGCGGTGGTGACCATCTCTCTTGCGTTGGGGGCCAAAAAGCTCGTCAAGCAGCATGCGCTTGTGAGGAAGCTCCCGGCGGTCGAGACGCTCGGCTCTACGACCTATATCTGTTCGGACAAGACCGGCACCCTCACCATGAACAGGATGGCGGTAGAGGAGGCCTGGATTGCCGGAAAACTCTACCGGGCAGGCGATGAAGTCCCTGTCGAGTCGGCGCGCGAGTTCATGAAGGCCATCGCGCTCTGCAATGACGCCCGCGAGGGCACAGAAGGCGTGCTCGGAGACCCGACCGAGGTCGCGCTCTTCAATTACGCAAAGGCTCACGGCTTTGAGAAGAACGCGGTCGAAGCCGAACACCCGAGGACAGGCGAAATCCCCTTCGATTCGGACAGAAAGGCCATGACAACCATTCATGCCTTGCCCGGCGGTGCGGTCTCGTACACAAAGGGCGCGGTTGAGGCGCTCCTGCAGAAATCGGCAGACATGCTTTCGGCAGGCAACAGGACCAGGCTGGAGCCCTCAGAGATCATGAAGGCCACGGACAGGATGGCCGCTGACGGACTGAGGGTCCTTTTCGTGGCTCAAAGGAGCTGGGAGAGGGCCCCTGAGAGGCTTGACCCGGAAGCGGTCGAATCAGGGCTTACCGTGCTCGGCATCGTCGGAATAATGGACCCGCCGAGGGAAGAGGCAAAAGAAGCGATAGAGATGTGCAGGACAGCCGGCATAAAGCCGGTCATGATAACCGGTGACCATCCGATAACCGCGCGCGTCATAGCCAAAAGGCTCGGGCTTGCGGACGACGACGCCAGGCACATAATGACTGGCAGGGAGCTTGAGAAGCTCCCGATGGAAGAGTTCGAGGAGCGCGTGGAATCGATAAGGGTCTACGCGCGGGTGGCCCCTGAGCAGAAGCTCAAGATCGTCCGCGCCCTGCAGGACAAGGGCGAGTTCGTGGCAATGACAGGGGACGGCGTAAACGACGCCCCGGCGCTCAAGAGGGCGGACATAGGGGTAGCCATGGGGATCACTGGCACTGATGTTGCCAAGGAAGCGGCCCACATGGTGCTCACGGACGACAACTTCGCGACCATCGTAAAGGCCGTGAGGGAAGGCCGGAGGATATTCGACAACATACGCAAATTCATAAAATACACCATGACCAGCAACTCTGGCGAGATATGGGCCATATTCCTGGCCCCGTTCTTCGGCCTGCCAATACCCCTTCTGCCCATACACATACTCTGGATAAACCTCGTTACAGACGGGCTGCCCGGCCTTGCGCTCGCGGTGG
The DNA here is from genome assembly GCA_964508625.1 of uncultured Thermodesulfobacteriota bacterium. GTDB lineage: Bacteria > Desulfobacterota > GWC2-55-46 > GWC2-55-46 > GWC2-55-46 > UBA5799. Next base: position 1,532 of record CAZDUP010000069.1, on the reverse strand, counting down.
AAGGGGCTGAGAAGAACATCATGAGAAGGCCGCCAAGGCACCCGAAGGAGAGCATCTTCGCGCATGGGCTCGGCGCCCACATAATCTGGGTGGGACTCCTCATGGGCGGGGTCTCCATACTTACGCAGGCGCTGAGCATCAGCAGCGGAACGGCCCACTGGCAGACAATGGTCTTTACGGTCCTTTGCCTGAGCCAGATAGGGCACGTGCTCGCCATAAGGTCGGATACCGAATCTCTCTTCAGCATGGGCCTCTTCTCAAACAAGCCGCTCCTTGGCGCGGTCGTCCTTACCTTCGGCCTGCAGATGGCGACCATATACGTACCCATGCTCAACCCGATATTCAAGACCGAGCCCCTCTCAATGAACGAGCTCGCCTTTACGCTTGCCATGTCAACGGCGGTATTCATAGCGGTAGAGATCGAAAAGATTGTGAAGAGGCGCGCGTTGAGGCGCCGTAATAATAGTTGATTGGATTTGCGGGCGAGTCAGTTGTCAGCAGATAAAAAAGCCCTCCCGTGAGGGAGGGCATAAACGTGGCATTTTTCTGAGGCTCTTTAAAATCCTTTTAAAAGTCCCTCGGCACCTTGAGCATCCTGTCGAGCGTGGCCTTTGCCCGCTCCCTTATGTCAGCGGGAACGGTAACGATATTCTTCATCTCCCGGAGGCTCTCTGCAACGTCTTCAAGGGTCGTGAGCTTCATGTTGGGGCAGATGAGAGATCTTGAGGGCAGTACGAACTTCTTATCCGGGTTCTCTTTCCTGAGCTTATAAAGTATGCCCATCTCCGTGCCGATGATGAGCGTCTTTGCCTCTGTCGCCTTCGCGAACTTGTACATGCCCGAGGTAGAGCATACGTGGTCCGCGAGCTTCACGACCTCAGGGCTGCACTCCGGGTGGCAGACGAAGAGCGCGCCCGGGTTCTCCTCCTTCGCCTTCAGGACCTCAGCCACTTTGAGCCTCTCGTGCGTCGGGCAGTAGCCGTCCCACCATTCCATTTTCTTTTTTGACCGGAGCGAGACATAATGCGAGAGGTTCCTGTCAGGTATCATGTATACGCGCTCTTCGGGGAGAGAGTCCACGACCTTCACGGCGTTGGCTGACGTGCAGCAGATATCGCTCAAGGCCTTCACAGCGGCGCTGGTATTGACATATGCGACCACAGGCACGCCCGGCCTCTTCCCTTTTTCCCTTGCGAGGTCCTCTGTAGTTATCATGTCGGCCATCGGGCAGCCAGCGTCCATCCTCGGCAGTATGACGGTCTTTTGCGGAGAGAGTATCGCCGCGCTCTCTGCCATGAAATGCACGCCGCAGAAGACGATGACCTTAGCGTCGCTCTCCGCTGCTGCCTGGCTCAAGGCGAGAGAATCGCCGGTGATGTCAGCCGCCTCCTGGACCTCGTCCCTCTGGTAGTTGTGAGCAAGCATTATTGCATTGCGCTCACGGAGGAGCGCCTTGACCTCTTTTTTAAGTGCCTCTCTATCCTGCATGCCGCCTCTTGAACGCGTTATAAAGTCGTTTATTGCGCTTCGTA
>CAZDUP010000068.1:0-9363 GCA_964508625.1 uncultured Thermodesulfobacteriota bacterium | reverse complement strand
CCCCTATCATCTCGAGGAGCAGGACACGCCCGACCCCGAGATAGGTCCCTTCAGCGCCCTCTATCCAGATGTGGCCCTTTACGCTGAAGGCCGGGGCCGCCTTCCTGGCAGCATCTGACTTTTTTCCGGATCCCGCGCTCATCGGAGCGTAATATACTTTAGGGAATAACCCTTGTCAACTAAAAAGCGCCGGGACCCTATCCGGCGCTTTTGCTGGCCTTAGATTGCCGCGCTGGCAGGAGGTATGACGAATCCGAAGGTAACGCCCATTTCTGCCCCGCCCTCGACCCAGACGTTCCCTCCGTGCGCCTCTACGAATTTCTTGACGATGCTCAGGCCCAGCCCGGCCCCGCCGGTCTTGATGCCGTCCTCTGTCTGGTAAAAGGCGTCGAATATCCTCTCCGCCTCTTTCTCGGAGATGCCCTTGCCGTCGTCCGAGACCGTGAACCTGAGCCCGTCCTTCGAGAGCTCGGCGCTCATGCTGACGTCCCGGGTGGCATGCTTGAAGGCGTTGCTCAGGAGGTTATAGATGACCCTTTTGAGCTTGTCCGCGTCTGCCGCTATCTCGATGCCCTCAATCGCTGACTCCGTGTACTCCTTGCCGTTGAAGAGGAGCCTCTTGCCCGAGCCCTCGAACGGCAAGGCAGCCTCCCTTATTGCGTCTGAGAGCCTGACCATCTCTCTTCTCAGCGCGAGGCTACCGCTCTCGGCCCTGCTGAAGTCCAGTATGTCAGAGGTCATGGAGCCTATCTTCATGGCGCACGAGGAGATGACGCCCAGCTTCTTTTTCGCGTTCTCCGGGACGTCGGGGTACATGAGCGCAAGCTCGGCGTTAACGGAGATGGACGTAAGCGGCCCGCGTATGTCGTGCACGATATGGTCTATGTACATCTTTCTCAGTTTGTCGAGCTCCTTTTGCCTGGTCATGTTGAAGGCGATGCCGAGAAAACTCTGTATCTCGCCCTTTCGGTCCTTGATGGCGTTTATCGAGAGGAGCACCGGCACCTCCCTGCCGTCACGAGTGAGGTTTATTATCTCCCCTCTCCAGTAGCCTATAGACGGGTCGAGTATGTCGTTCCACATCTTCTCATAAAGCGCCTTTGTGGAATGGGGCGATTTCAAGACCCTCGGGTTCCTGCCAAGCACCTCGTGACGCTCATATCCGTATGTCTCGATGAAGGCAGGGTTTACGTCTATTATCGAGCCGTCCCTGTCGGTTATGGCCACGGCGTCGTTCGCGAACTTGAATATGCGCCTGAACTCGTCGGAGAAGAAGGCGTGCATGCCTGTCCTTCTGCTCGAAAGGGTCAGCATGTATGAATAGAGCTCCCCGGTGCGGTCACGAAGCATGTGCAAAGACATATAGAACTCGGCTATGGCGCCATCCTTGCACAAAAGCCCGGTTTTTTTCCCCGAGAAGGCGGTATCATGGTCGCTCTCCTCGATCATGGCCCTGAACGTAGACTCCATGCCGGGAGGCGCGAGGAACGCGAACTCCTTGCCCATGACCTCTTCGGCATCATAGCCCAGGAGGTCCTCAAGACTGTGGCTGAAACGTATTATCCGCCCCTGCTTATCTAAACTGAGGCTACCTTCCTTAGACATGAAACAACACCCACTTTGCTTTGTTTAATGTGAAGCCCGCGACAGGCTCCCGAGAATCCCGGCGAGAGCGTTTATCTCGCCAGGGAGGAAGCGCACGCCGACCCGCTTTTTGCCGTTGTCACCGGCTACCCAGACTACACTTGCCTCAAAGAAGAGGGCGCTTGCGCCAACGGGGCTTATCCCAATCGTAAGGCTCTCGCCAAAGCCGATATCCATTTCAGTGCTGAACATGAGCCCGCCGCTGGAGATGTTCTCGCTCATCGAATTGAAAAATCTCTCTTCCCCCGCCCTCCTGAATTCGAGAGGAAACGAAGAAGAGTATCTCCTGTCAGACCTGCCTTCGCTGAGGTGCGCGGCACCGAGCTTGCTCAGGATGCTGAGCGCGAGCGGGCTTGGCCTGGACCTGCCCCTCTCCCAACGGTTGACCGTAGAGAAGCTTACCCCAAGCTCTCTTGCCAGCCTCTCCTGAGACCACGAGAGATTAGCTCTGAGACGTTTTATATCCTGAGGACCCATACCCACACCCCCGCCCGCCTTATTTCCAAGCCCACCCACTTGCTATAGCAGACCACATAGCATATTACTCAACAATGAAAAAATCAAGCAGAGTTCGCGGCCAGAAACCAATGTTTTATGAAAGTTGAATGAAAACAGCTATCTACGGACCAAGTCGAGGAAGGAAATCCCATTTTCGGGTTCATTTACGCCAAGGGCTTCTGTTATCGTTGCGCCGAGGTCAGAAAAGCTCTTTCTTGTGCCGAGGTTTACTCCGGGCCTTATCTTTTTCCCATATGCAAGGATGGGCACGTGCTCCCTCGAATGGTCGGTTGACGGGGTCGTGGGGTCGCAGCCGTGGTCGCCCGTAATAAAGAGTATGTCGCCATCCTTGAGCCTGCCTATGACCTCAGGCAGCCTGGCGTCAATCTCATTGAGGGCCGCGGCGTAGCCATGCGAATCGTTCCTGTGGCCGTAAAGCGTGTCGAAGTCGACAAGGTTTGTGAAGATGAGCCCCCTCGCGCATCTGTCCATTGCTTCAAGCGTCTTATCAATGCCCTCGCCGTCGCTCGTTGTGTGCACCTCTTCGGTGAGCCCCTTGTGCACGAATATGTCGCCTATTTTTCCGATGCCTATGCAGTCAAGGCCTGCGGCCTTTATGTCGTCGAGTACCGTCCTTCCGGGCGGCGGCACCGCGTAGTCCTTTCTCGCCGCGACCCTCTGGAACTTTCCAGGCCTTCCGGTAAAGGGCCGCGCTATTACCCTGCCAATATTATAGCAATCCGCGAGGAGCCTCGTCTTCTCGCAGACCCTGTAGAGCTCTTCAAGGGGGATGACCTCGTCGTGCGCGGCTATCTGGAGTACGCTGTCAGCGGACGTGTAGACGATGAGCCTGCCGGTCTTCAGGTGCTCCTCTCCGAGGCGCTCTATTATCTCGGTGCCCGACGCAGTCTTGCCCCAGAGCCAGCCCCAGCCCGTCTCTCTCGTAAACCTCTCCATGATCTCCTGAGAGAAGCCTTCCGGGAATACCGGGAAGGGCTGCTTGAGGATCACTCCAGCCATCTCCCAGTGGCCTGTTGCCGTGTCCTTGCCCGGAGAGGCCTCCGCCATGCGGCCAAAGGAGCCTATAGGTTCCGAGGCCCTCTCCACAGCCTCAACGCCGTCTATGAGTCCGAGGCCGAGGGCAGAGAGATTACGCACTTTGAGGCCGCCTACGGCGCGGGAGAGGTTGTCTACCGTGTGGCTGCCTCTGTCTCCATATCTGTCAGCGTCAGGCATCTCGCCAGCGCCAAGGCCGTCGAAGACTATGACTATGGCCCTTTCAAAGACGCTCAAGCCCTCACGCCCCCTTCGATGTGATATCCCCTTGGCGTGACCATCCTCCCGAGCGCGAGAAAGGTGGATGAGTTGCCGATTATGAGGACCGTGAGCATGTCTATCCTCTCTGAAAGTGAAGGCACGTTCTCAAGGGTCGTCAATATCGCCTCCTCGTTCTCGCGCGCGGCGTTCCTCACGATGCCGACCGGCGTCGAGCCGTTCCTGTGCTGCCCGATGATGGAGAGGGCCTTTCCGAGCCCCTCTATCCTTTTGGAGCTCTTGGGGTTGTAGAGTATGATGACGAAATCTGCCATTGCCGCGGCCTCGAGCCTCTTCTCAATGATGGGCCAGTCTGTCAGAAGGTCTGAAAGGGAAATGGAGGCGAAGTCATGCATGAGAGGCGCGCCGAGTATGGACGCGGCAGCGACAAAGGCCGGAACGCCGGGGATGACCTCTACTTTCATGTTGTCGTCGCCGGATGCGGCGAGCAGCTCGAATACGAGGCCAGCCATGCCGTATATCCCCGCGTCTCCGGAAGAGACCACGGCAACAATCTTGCCTGCGTTGGCGAGCTCGACAGCCCTGGCGCACCTTTCCACCTCGTGCGTCATGCCGGTTGCGTAGACCTCTTTTCCAGCCGTAAGGGATTTCACGAGGCCCACGTAGCGCGTATATCCGACAACGCAGTCAGCTCCGGCAATGGCCTCCTTTGCCTTTACCGTAAGGTGGTCGAGTCCGCCTGGGCCGATGCCTATGACGTAAATGGCGCCTTCGCCAGCGCCACCGTCACCTGTGCGCTTTTTATCTTTCTTAGACATAACCTCTCCGCTCCTGCGGCAAGGAGGGCAGCCGGTTCGGCCACGCCACCCGCGCCTGTTATCTTCTCGACAAATGCCGAAGGCTCTGACTCGCACCCGGCAAGCCTGAGCTTTGCGCCCTTGAAAAACCTTATCTCAAGGCCGAGCTCTCCGGCCAGACCAGTAAGACCCAACTCATCTCTCTTCAGGTCTATCGTAGCGATAGACTTCAACGACATCGGCGAGAGCGAGGCCTTCCTCATGGCCCTGGCAAGGGCCTTTTTTATCTCGTCCTTCGATGCGCCCCTCCTGCAGCCGATGCCTGCAACAACATCCCTTGGCCGCATCACGAGAGTCCTCGGAAAGACATCTTTCGGCAATTTTTCCATGCTGCTCGTTATGAGGACAACCGCCTCGCCGGATTTGAGCTTCGCTGGCAGGCGCTTTCTGAAGACAAAGGGCCTGCGGCCAAACATGGCTTTGATGCCCTTCCTTCTCGCGCTCTCGTCATCGACGATGAAAACACGGCTGCCTTTGAGTATTGCCGAGTTTACGGCCTTTATCTTCCTCGGGTCATCTATGTGAAGACCGAACTCTTTCGAGATATCCTCTGCGCACGGAAGCCCCCAGATGTCTGTCGCGGTAGTGACCACGGGAAGCGCGTCAATCGCCTTTGCGATCTCTTTTGCAAGCGAGTTTGCCCCGCCCAGATGGCCTGAGAGCAGGCTTATGCTGAACCCTGCCTTTTCATCGACTACGACCACGGCCGGGTCAAGGTCTTTGCTCGTGATGAGAGGCGCTATGGCCCTTACGGCTATGCCGATTGCTGAGACAAAGACGACTGCAGAGGCTGACCTGAATGCATCGGCAGCGGCCCGCCTTATGCCCTTTGCCTTTATCTCGTCAGGCGATGTGATTGCCGCGCCCTTGAAAGCATTGGCAATCTTCCGTGACAGCCCCCGGCCCCTCAACGTTACTGCGAGGACGGTCATACCCTTCTTTTCAGCGCGCCTTTTCAATCGCCCTTACTACCTCTTCGAGCTTCGCAACCATTACGTTGAAGAGCTTTTCGCCCTTGGCCTTTGTGGCCTTGCCCGGATCTCCCCAGACTGCGCCGGGCCAGTACTTGAGCTTGTCCTTGACGACAAGCGGCCTCGGGAATGACGGGTACTCCTCTTTTGAGGAGCCTTTCACCAGCCTGGAAGCGAGGTGGAGCATCAAGGAGGTCTCCATCTCGCCCGCGTGAGAGTCGTTCTCTGTCTCTGCAAGCTCCCTTGCCTCTTTTCCGATCACGTCATATATCGAGAAGGCGGCCAGTTTAAGCCCGTCGAGCGTCGCGACGAGCTCCTCGGATGCCTCCTTCATTGCAGAGACATGGAGCCCGCCGCCGTGGCCGGATACAAGTATCATCTTGCGGATGCCGTGCCCATAAGCGCTACGCACTATATCAGTGATGACAGCCCTGAGTGATGACGTTGTTATGCCTATTGTGCCGGGGTGCTGGGCTGTCGAGGTGCACACGCCGTACTGGATGGGAGGGGCCATCAAGAGCTCTTTTCTGCCTTCCACGAGCCTCTTTACGACCTCGCGTATTATGAACGTATCTGTATTGAGCGGCAGGTGCGTGCCGTGGGCCTCGATTGTACCGAAGGGCACGATTAGGACGGCCCGCCTCGAGAGCCTCTTGAACTCTGTCATCGTAACTTCGCCGAGAAGCATGAGTCACCCCCTCTTTGAGTTGAAGAAAAGATAGATGAGCGCGCCTGCTGCCGCGCCCGTGATATTGGCGAGCCCGTCAAGGAGCTCGGCTGACCTCGTCTCAGTAAGGCTCTGCAGGAACTCTATCAATCCGCCATAGGCAGCGGCCAGAACAAAGGCTGCCACAGCGGCCCGCGGGCCTGCAAAAGGCCCTGATATCGAAAAGGCTCGCATCAGCAGAAAGGCCAGGCCGAGATAGGCAAGGCCGTGATAGAGCTTGTCCCAGCCTCCGGGGGCAGAGCCCGGAGACGGCTCGAGCGACACAAAGAGTATGAGCACGGCATAGAGCGCGAGCGGCGCCCAGCCCCATAGGCGCCTCTTCATTCCCTGAACCCGTGCGAGAAGCCGGGGTCGTAAAGGCGCGAGTGCTCCACAGGGCCGTCTCCTATGGCCTTGCCGACTATTATCATGGCCTGCCTCTTGATACCGGCCTCACTGACCTTTGCCGCTATATCGGAAAGCGTGCCCTTCACGACCAGCTCGTCTTCCCATGATGCCCTGTATACAACGGCTACAGGCGTGGAAGGCGCGTAGCCTGACGATAGCTCGCAGACCACTTCGTCCATCATCGAAACACTCAGGAATATGCAGATGGTAGCCTCGTGCGCAGCGAGCCTGGAGAGCCTCTCCTGTTCAGGCACAGGGGTCCTGCCTTCGAGCCTTGTGAATATGACGGTCTGCGTAACTCCGGGGAGCGTAAGCTCCCTCTTGATCGCCGCGGCAGAGGCAAAGGCAGAGGAGACGCCTGGCACTATTGAATACGGTATGCCCTCTTTTTCAAGGGCCTCTGCCTGCTCTCTTAGCGCGCCGTAGAGGGAAGGGTCGCCGGTATGTAGCCTCACGACCTTTTTCCCGGCCTTAGCGGCCTCGATCATCACCTTGACTATCTCTGAGAGGCTCATGGAGGCGCTGTTGAAGACTTGAGGCTTCCTCTCGCAATACTCGAGCACGCGCTCCCGCACGAGCGAGCCCGCGTAGACGACGACCTCGGCCTCTTTCAGGAGATTCATGCCCTTCACGGTCATAAGCTCCGGGTCTCCGGGGCCGGAGCCGACAAAGAATACGGTGGCTGGTCTTTTCAATCCCTCAGACATTTCTTCTCACGATGAGCATTGAGAAATAATCGGGCCTGCTGCCCCTCAACGACTCGATATCAGTTACTATCTCCTGGCCAGGCCAGCCTGCCCTTGAGACGAAAAAAGCGCCCTTTGAAAGTCCAGCCTCCTTGATGAGGTCCAGGAGCCTGTCTATGTTCCTGTTCACCTTGAGCATGACTATTGTATCCGCGTAAGAGAAAGCCTCTTTTACCTTTTCGAGGTCGTACGCGGCAGGTATGATTATAACCCTTGAGTCCGTTTCCGCAAGGGCAGCCGGGATGAGCGAGGCTGCCGCTGAAAAGGAGGTTATGCCCGGCACAGACCTTATCTCTGACGACGGCGCAAGCTCTTTGACAAATGGCATCAGATAGCTGAATGTCGAATAGAGTAGCGGATCGCCGAGAGTGATGAATGCCACGTCCTGCCCTGAAATGAGCCTATCTGCGATGAGCGAGGCTGCCTGCCTCCTCGATGAAGTGAGAGCATCGGCGTCCTTTGTCATTGGAAAGGACAACTCAAGGGTCTCCTTTCCGTCGAGCGGCATCGCCTTTCTTACGATTGCAAGGGCCTGGCTCTCGGAGCCTGACTCTGATTTGGGTATCGCGAGCACGCCTGCCGATCCAATGACCTTTATTGCCTTGAGCGTGATGAGCTCCGGGTCGCCCGGCCCCACGCCGACTCCATAGAATGTTCCGGGCATCAAGTCCTTCTCCCCTTGATGATGAATACCGGGTTGTGGGCAGATAGCATGTTCAATTCCCCGGCCTGCCTAGCCTTTGACACACTCGCAAGCAACAGCTCTCTTTCCCATCCCTTTTTGAAAAAACCGAACGCGGCAGAGGCAGTCTCCATCGTCACTGCGTTCACCACGACCCTGCCGCCTGGCTTCAATGCCCTTTTTACCGCGCCGAGTATCCTGATAATATCCTTGCCTCCGCCGCCAACGAAGACCGCATCAGGACGCGGAAGGCCCTTCAGGGCAGCAGGCGCAGCGCCTTCGATTATCTCAAGGTCAGAGCCGAACCGCATTATATTTTCCTTGATGTCCCTTATCCTTTTGCTCTCCTTCTCTATTGCAAAGACCGCTCTGCCTGTTATTCGTGCGGCCTCTATCGCGACCGAGCCAGAGCACGCGCCGATGTCCCAGACCACGTCGCCCCTTTTGAGTTCGAGCTTCGCAAGAGAGATGACCCTGAACTCCTCTTTTGTTATCATCCCGCCCGAGTGGGCGAAGAGGGAGTCTGCCATGCCGGGGGCAGCGGCAGCGGGCCGTACTTCAGTCTCACGGATGAGTATCAGGACATTGAGCGGGCCAAAGGACTTTACCTTCGCTATCTTATCAAGCGGACCCTTCAATACCTTTTCGTTTGCGCCAAGCGACTCGCAGACATATGCCCTGAGGCCGGATACTCCCCTTTGCAATAGCTCTCTGCATATCCGCGCCGGAGTGTTCTCGCTGTCAGTGAAGAGGGCGAGCTTCTCGTTGCTCCTCGCCTCATCGCATAAACGTGCAAAGTCAGCCTGCCTGCCGTGGACGCTCAGTATCTTTACGTTGTTAAGGTCTTCCTTTATGCGGCTGAAGGCCTCCTGAACAGCGCTTACGTTAGGGATGACCTCGACCTTCGACTTTCCGAACCTCTTCAGGATAAAGGAACCGATTCCAAACAAGAGAGGGTCGCCCGTTGCGAGTATTGCAACAGGCTTGCTCTTCGTTTTAATGAATCTTTCGATGGCGACAGCGGCCTCCGTGATGCTCCCGAGCGCGACCTTTTGGGCCTTTGACTCAGGGAATGCATCAAGGTGCCTCCTGCCGCCGACAACAAGCCCTGCCCTGCCTATTATATCGAGCGGCCTCTTCAAGAGGCTTGCCCTGCCCTGTATGCCGATGCCGATCACGTATATCATATTTTTCAGGCGACAGCCGCTATCTCTCCGTTGTAGCCGACGAGCACGGCCTTGACATCCTTCCCTGCTATCTTTCGCGAATTGACCTTTACGAGCCTGCACACCTCTTTTATGACTGCATCAAGCCCCTTATCCTTCAGCATGAAAAATACCTCGCGGCCGGTATTTGCCGATGCCACCCTCTCGCAGATATCCTTTGGCGCGCCGGCCTTCTTGCAGAGGCCTGAGAGGAAACCGAGCTCGACAGACGAATCAGAGCAATGCGTCTCGAAGTGTCCTGACGCGAGCTTGGTGAACTTTCCGAACTGCCCGGCGACGACCACCTTTTTAATTTTCTTCTTTTTCGCAGCGTCCCTCAAGGCAAAGCCCATGTGGTCGCCAGTGAGCAC
>CAZDUP010000067.1:0-9406 GCA_964508625.1 uncultured Thermodesulfobacteriota bacterium | reverse complement strand
GCCTCAAAGCCTTTCAGGACGGAAACGGATATGAGAACCTGACAAAGGCGATAAAGGATTTCGAGAAGCGCTATATCGCAAGGGTGTTAGAGGAGACAAAGGGGAATAAGACCCTTGCGGCAAAGGTGTTGGGCGTTTCAAGAAAGACGCTTTGGGAGAAGTGCAAGCTGCTGGAGATAATTGCGGGGGAGTAGGCAGGCTGCTGAAAAAGTCCATCTGCTGCGTTGTCTCGTCGCCTTGCATAATGGAGCTTTTTGAGCAGCCTGAAATTGTGTTGTTCAGCTTCGTAGGTTGGGTTAGCGTAGCGTAAACCAACAAAAGGTCTGAATCAAGCCTTACGCCTCGCCTTAAGTATCCTCTCTATCTTGCCGTAATCCCTGATTATTTCTATGTCATTGTAGGCCCCTGAACCTTCTGCCAGGGCCTTCACTTCCTTTGCCTGACCGTAACCCATCTCCATTAAAAGCAAACCGCCCGGCGCGAGAAAGGCCGGGGCCTGGTCTATTATCTTTCTTATGAAGTCAAGGCCGTCAGGCCCGCCTGAGAGGGCGGAAAGCGGCTCGAAGTCCTTTACCTCGGGCTCAAGAGTATCTATCTCGCTTGCGGCCACATAAGGCGGGTTTGAAAGGAGCATATTGACCCGTCCCCTTATCTCATCAGGCAGAGGGGCGAAGAGGTCGCCTTGAAAGAATTTTATTCTGTCGGCCACGCCCGCCCTGCGGGCGTTCTCTTTCGCGACCTCAAGGGCAGCAGCCGATATGTCGGCGGCAAAGACGGTCGAGCCAGGCATCTCCTTCGCGGAAGCGGCAGCGATGCAGCCGCTCCCTGTGCAAAGGTCGATAATGACAGCCGCTCCTTTGAGCCTGCCTGCCTCCTTCACAGCCTCTTCAACAATGATCTCTGTCTCAGGCCTCGGTATGAGCACGTCCCTTGTTACCTTGAGGTCGAGTCCCCTGAAGTGAGACTCGCCGAATATATACTGGGACGGCTCCCTGGCAAGCCTTCTCTTCAAAATTATTTCAAGCTCTTTCTCCTCGTCCGAAGTAAGCTCCCTCATGGCGTCGAGAAAGAGCTCGTGCCTCCTTGCGCCGAGCACGTGCATGAGCATGAACTCCGCTTCTGTCCTCGGCTCCGGCACGCCGTTTCCTGAAAGCTCCGTGAATACAGCCCTGAGCGCCTCGCCGGTTGTCGTCCCAGCCCCTTTTTCCATTCCACAAGGTTATGTAAATTCCGCCCTGTTGTCAAAGGAAACCGGGCAGGGCTGATGCCTAAAGGCGCTCCCCGAACTCGGCGACCTCTGGCTTTACCATCTCCTCGAAGTCCCTGTACTTCATCTCGACCGCCTCGTAATGCGTCCCTGCATTGAAGTATATCTTCTCGTCCTCTGTAAGCGACCTGTCCACCAGGGTCTGGACGTCATAAAGGTTACCGAACGGGGGCTCGGCCCCGGTCTCGCAGTCAGGGAAGACTGACTTGAACTCATCCTCCCTGGCGAGCCGGACATCCTTTTTGCCAAGCGCGTTTTTCAATTTTCCGAAGTTCACCTTCCACGTTGCCGGAAGCACAGCCATCACGAGCTGGCCGTCGGCCCTCACAATGACCGGCTTTGCCAGCTCCCTGCCTTTGACATGCATCGTGGCCGCTATCTCCTGGGCCGTATATGCCTCAGGGTGGACAAGCTCCTTGTACCAGACGTGTCTTTCCTGAAGGGCGTTCTCAAGCCTTTTGGGTATCATGTAATATCCCCTCCTTCCCTTATAAAAATTATATACCCTTCCGGCCTGACGGGCAAAAGGGCCGGGAACGGGGCTTTTTCAAACGTTAAAGCGGAAATAAAAAACTCCCCCGCTCTCAGGAGGGCGGGGGAGCTTAAAGGACGGAAGGTGCCGGGCCTCAGGCTGCCTGGGACCTCTTCACCACGTCTTTGCGTTCGGATTCCGAGAGGAAGGCGTCTGATTCAGGATAGAGTATGTGCTCCTCTTTCATGTTGTGGTCCATGAGGATGCTCATGAGCGAGCTTGAGGCGTTAGCCACGCCTGCCGCGTCGCGCCCCTCTGCTGCGCCGAGTATCCTGTCAAGGAGGGATTTGATCTCATTGTGCTCCATCCTCATCACGAATGTCGGCCCCGAGTCGTGCATGCCGGTCTTCTCCTCGAAGACCGGGAAGAGGATCTCCTCTTCCACCCTTATGTGCCTTCTCAAGCCAAGGCTGAACTCCCTGAAGTCTGCCGCTGCCTCATCCCATCTCTGGGCGTGAACAGCCGACTGAAAGCGCTCGTATATCCCGTCGAGCCTCCTGTGGTCGGTCTGGAGGTATTCGGTAACTGACCTGTCGGCGTTGGCGGATTCCCTCTTCACTATGCTCACGCGCCAGACCTGCGGGCCCTGCTCGAGCGGCCACCAGTCGAACTCGCCATCGTGCTCTGCCTGGAACTGGTATAGAAGAGGCTTTGGCTCGTGGTCGTTGACGAGGATGAACGACTCGCCCGGACCGAGCTTATTATATGTGTCGAATATCTTCGAGTGCCTGTCCTTTGGCACCATCTCCCTTACGTCGAGTATCGTTGGCATCTATATGCTCCTCCTGAGGTTTGGATTCCAGGCTATATTTTTGTGCCCAGGGCAAAATAATACCATGACAAAAATCAACAAGCGGATTTCGATGGCGCTCGGCAGGGTCACTGCCTTTTCGCCAGGCTCGTCCCGTTTTGCGCCTTTTTGTAGTAACCCTTTGCCTCAGGCAGGAAGCTCTTGAGCTCCGCTATCCTCTGCTCGTCGCTCGGGTGGGTGGAGAGGAACGGCGGGGCGCCGCCGCCCTCTTTTTTATCCAGCATCCTCTCCCAGAAGGCGATTGCAGCCTCAGGGTTGTACCCGGCCTTTGCCATGAGGATGAGCCCTATCCTGTCAGCCTCGAGCTCGTGCTTTCTGCTGTATGGCAGGAGCACACCGACCTGCGCACCGAGGCCGTATGCCGAAAGTATCCCTTCCCGCACTATCGGGCTCCCGCCATAGAGCGCTACAGAGAGCGCGGTCTGGCCTATGGAGAGCGCCTGCTGCTGGCTCATCCTCTCGGCACCGTGCCTTGCGAGCACATGGGCCACCTCATGGCCCATTACGGCGGCTACACCGCTTGCGTCCTGGCATATGGGCATTATCCCGGTATTAAAGGCAACCTTGCCCCCTGGCAGCGCAAAGGCGTTTGCCGTGGGGTCGTCTATGATGACGAACTCCCATTTGAACTCCTGTTTGTCAGCGGCATCCGCTATCTTCCTGCCGACCTCGTTGACAAGGGCGTTCATGGCAGGGTCAGGGCTTACCTTCGATTCGGTCTTGACCTGCTGGAAGAGGGTCTCGCCGATCTTCGACTCCTCCTTCTCGGAGACCATCATGAACTGCTGGCGCTCCGTGTACGGCACGGTGGCGCACGCGGCAAGCGCAAAGACGAGGGCAGCTCCCATTAGCAATCTCTTCAGCATAATATCCCCTCTGTTTTTATTCTGGATAATATCTATTTTACCAAGTTTTTGAAAGCAGAACCTGCGCCGGAGAGCAACTTGACAACGGCCGTGGAGGGCCTAAAGTTATATTAGGCAGCATAAAGTGCGCCAAGGATGAGCCTTGAAGTGCGCAGATGAGAAGGAGGGAACGATGATGGCAGGCAAATCATGTCATATCAACAGCTCGAAAGTTGATGACATAAAAAAGAGCGTCGGCATAAACGACAATGAGGCGAGAAAGCTCGTGGAATACAGGGATGAGCACGGGCCGTTCAGGAGTCTCGACGACCTGATGAACGTGCCCGGTTTCGGCCCCAGTACCGTCAATAAGATAAAGAGCGAATGCGACCTGGACTGACGCGGCGAGACTAAAAAAGCCGGGCAGAAGAGAAGCCCGGTTTTTTTGTGCCTGCCGTGACCGGCAGGATGAAAGGAGGGCCTTATGGGTCCGGACGGACGAGAGCTGCAGAACCTGCTCCGGGATCTGAGGGCGAGACCCGGCTACGAGGTCGCGCCGGGGTGGCTCAAGACCAACGTGGAGGAGACCATCTTCCTCCTCGAGATAGGCAAGAGCCCGCACCCGGAGTTCCTCAAAAAGATTGCCCAATACCTGGAGTTCGAAGCTGCCCAGGACCTCAGGAACTCCATGCTCCTCGACCTCCTGAGGGGTTATCTGCGGGAGATCCGGTATTCCAGGTAGCTGCCCGCCGAATCAGCCCATTTGCTGCCCCGCCTGCTTTGAAAATGCTTTGATTTACAGCGGATTCCATTCATAACGCCGCGTTTGCGCCTTGCCGCACAAGCCCCGGTCAACCCTTTGGCCCATCGCAAATCCACCTTTTTGCTTTTCCAGAATGCATCTCCCGGCCGATATAGCCCGATTGAGCGACTCCGATAATAAGATAGGTAAGACTAAAAGACAGGATTGGTCCTTTATTAATGGATAAGCCCGATTCTCTTCTGAATAACATGATGATCTACAGGGCAGGCAGCGGCTTGAAGCTCCCGGCGGCTGCCCTGGCCGCAATCTCTCTTGCGTTTGGATGGGGGTTCTACGGCTCCGGGATCGACGCTGCCGTCTCCTTTGCCCTTGTGTCGGCTGTTGCAGTCGCAGCAACGGCATTAGCGTGCAGAAGGCCTGGAAAAAGGCTTGTAGATCTTGACGAGGAAGAGCTTGTAAGGGAGCTCGCCGAGAGGACGCGCCACTATACGTCCAGGAGGGAGCGGCTTGGCAGGTTCTTCAGCTCCCAGCACGAGCTCAACGACCTCACGCAGAGCCACCTGGAAGAGGTCATATCCCAGACCGCGTCCGCAGCCAACAGGATCATAAGCCAGTCGCAGGAGATAGACGCCTCGATGGGCATGATGCAAAAGACCATAGAGTCGCTCCACGGCGAATGCGAAGCGCTTGCGAGCGCGTCGGGCGAGATGATAGCCAAAAACGAGGCCAACATATCGGGGCTCAAGGGCTACATAGAAAAGAGGAGGGCCGATGTCGAGGAGGATTACAAGGCGGTATTGGCCCTCGCCAGCGACGCAAGGTCAATGACCGGTCTCGTCGACCTCCTGAAGGAGATAAGCGACCAGACCAACCTGCTGGCCCTGAACGCGGCAATAGAGGCGGCGAGGGCGGGCGAGCACGGCAGGGGCTTCGCGATAGTCGCCGACGAGGTCAGAAAGCTCTCGAAGCACTCGGAAGAGGCCGCGGGCAAGATAGGGCAGGCCATGATACGGATGGCCGAGGAGATTGAGAAGAAGTTCGCGCTCAAGCTCAACCAGGACAGGAACACCGGGGAGTCGAAGCTCCTCGTGGACCTGCAGGGCCAGCTCTCCAGCCTCGGCGAGGGATACAGGAAGCTCGACCGCTTGAACATGCAGATACTCGATCAGGTCAGCGACAGCGGCCGCCAGGTAGCCGGAGAGGTGCTTGAGCTCATAGCGGGCGTGCAGTTCCAGGACATAATCCGCCAGCAGATAGAGCTGGTTACGAAGACGATATCGGAATCGGACAGTTACATGGAGAGGCTTGAGGGCTGCATGGGGCACGAAGGCCTCTGCACGGACGATTGCAGGATAGAGCACTTTGGCATAGAGGACGTCCACAGGCACTACGTGATGGAGAGGCAGAGATCGACCCACAGGGCAGTGTCGGGGCACTCCGCCGACGCGCCTCATGCGCCTGTCAAGGCAGCGGCGCAGAGCGACATCACGTTCTTTTAGGGAGGCCAAGGAGGGAATGATGGCAAAGACGATTATGGTGGTCGATGACTCGGCTTCGATAAGGCAGGTGATGAACCTGACGCTCAAAAAGGCCGGATACGACGTCATCGAGGCATGCGACGGCCTTGACGCGATAGGCAAGCTCGACGGCGCGACCCAGCGGGTGAACCTCATCGTCTGCGACGTGAACATGCCCAACATGGACGGCATATCGTTTTTGAAGTCCCTGAAGGAAAAACAGAACCACAGGTTCACCCCGGTCATCATGCTCACGACCGAGTCGCAGGAATCGAAGAAGCAGGAAGGCAAGGCCGCCGGCGCAAAGGCGTGGGTGGTAAAGCCCTTCAAGCCCGAGCAGATGCTTGAGGCGGTATCAAAACTCATTCTGCCGTAGGGGGAAGGTTATGCCGCTTCTGATAGAGGCAACGGACGGTCACGTCAGGATTGAGGGCGAGATGAATATCTACAACGCCGTGGAGTTGAAGGAAGGCCTGATGAAGGCCATAAGGGACGCTGAAGGTGTTTCGCTCGACCTCTCCGGCGTAAGTGAAATGGACTCGGCCGGGCTCCAGGTGGTGCTCCTTGCCTGGAGGGAAGCCGGCAGGAGGACCGTGCCGTTCAGGCTCACCGGCATGAGCAGCGCGGTCGAATCGGTATTGACGCTCTTTGAGCTCAAGGAGCTTTCGGAAGAAGGCGGGGAGAAGGCCTGAACATGGAACTCGATCTCGGGGCAGCCAGAAAGACATTCATTGCGGAAAGCCAGGAGCTCCTTGCGGAGATGGAGAGCTCGCTACTCGAGCTTGAGAGGGACCCCGGCGACCAGAACGCGGTCAACTCCCTTTTCAGGGCGGCCCATACGATAAAGGGCTCATCGGGCGTTCTCGGCATCGAGACGGTCGAGAGGTTCACTCATCTGGTCGAGAACCTCCTTGAGCGCATGAGGACAGGAGAGATAAAGGCCTCCTCGGAGAAGATCGAGCTCCTCCTGCAGTGCAGGGACCATATCGCATCGCTCATCTCAATGGCCGCTGAGGATATAGAAGGTCTCTCAGGAGAGGCGCTCAAGACCGGCGAAGGGCTCTGCGCCAGGCTCAATGCCTGCCTCGGCGGCGCTCAGCAGGACAAGGCCGTCAAGGCGACAGGCCCTGCACGTGAGGAGGACTCCTCGGATAAGACTGCAAGCGACGCATGGCACGTCTCGATAAGGTTCGGCAGGGACCTCCTGAAGAACGGGATGGACCCGATATCGTTCATCTCCTATCTCGCGAGGCTCGGTGAGATCACGAGCATTACGACACTCTTCTACTCCATGCCTGAAGAGGCTGAGATGGACCCGGAGGACTGCTATCTCGGCTTCGAGATAGACCTCAAAAGCGATTTCGACAGAAAGGCCCTTGACGGCGTGTTCGAGTTCGTCAGGGAGGATTCTGTCATACACATACTGCCGCCGTGCAGCAGGATAGCCTCGTACGTGGAGCTCATAGGCAACCTGCCGGAGGATTCGGTGCTCCTGGGAGAGATTCTTGTGAAGGGCGGCGCGCTCACGAGGGCGGAGCTTGAGAGCGCCTTGAAGCTCCAGGAGGAGAAGGCCCTTGATTCCGGGAGACCCCGCATAGGCGAGATACTCGTAAACGAGGGCGCGGTCCACCCCGAGCTTGTGGACGCAGCCCTGGACAAGCAGAAGAAAAACCAGGTCATAGCTGCCAGGGAGGCGGCAACCGTAAGGATAGACGCCTCGAAGCTCGATTCCCTGATGAACCTCGTGGGAGAGCTCGTCATCTCAGGGGCGTCCATAGACCAGCACGCGCAGAGGATAGGCGACACTACGCTCCTTGAGTCGGCCTCGATGATGCTCCGCCTTGTCGAAGAGATAAGGGAGAGCACCATGAAAGTCAGGATGGTGCCCATAGGCGAGACGTTTAACCGTTTCAGGCGCGTCATAAGGGACATAAGCAGGGACCTCGGCAAGGAGATAGAGCTCGTGATATCAGGCGCCGAGACCGAGCTCGACAAGAACGTCATCGAGAAGATAAGCGACCCGCTGATGCACCTGGTGAGGAACTCGGCCGACCACGGCATAGAGGGCCCGGAGGAGCGCTCATCAAAAGGCAAGAAGCCGTCAGGCACCATACGCCTTAACGCGGGTCACGACGCCGGATGCATAGTGATTGAGGTGAAAGACGACGGCAAGGGGCTCGACAGGGAAAGGATAGCCGCAAAGGCGGTCTCGCTCGGGATGATAGCTCAGGGCCAGCAGCTCACCGACTCAGAGGTATACAAGCTCATATTCGAGCCGGGCTTCTCCACTGCCGGAGAGGTCACGAAGTTTTCGGGTCGCGGCGTAGGCATGGACGTCGTTAGGAAGAACATAGAAGCGCTTCGCGGGACGATAGACATAGAGAGCGCCCCCGGACAGGGCACTACCGTGAGGGTGCGCCTGCCGCTCACAATGGCGATAATCGACGGCTTCATGGTCGGCATAGGCTCATCTCCGTACATAATCCCGCTCGACATGGTGGTCGAGTGCGTGGAGCTCTCGGAGGAGGACAGGGCAACGGCCGGGAAGAGGAATTACATCAATCTCCGCGGAGAGGTGCTGCCGTTTATCATGCTCAAAGAGTACTTCAACGAGACCGGCGCCGTGAGCAGGTACCAGAACATCGTCATAGTCCAGTACGCCGGGCACAAGATAGGCCTGGTGGTAGACGACCTCTACGGAGAGGTGCAGACGGTAATAAAGTCGCTCGGCAGGGTGTACAGGGAGGTGAGGGGCATATCCGGGGCGACCATACTCGGCAACGGCAGGGTGGCCTTGATACTCGACGTGCCCAGGCTCATGCAGTCGATAGAAACGAGTTTCGCGAAAACGGCTTGACCGGCCAGCCGGCCTTTTGAAAGGCCAGGCCGGTCTGGGATTTATAAAAAAACAACAAGAGGGAGAAAGGGAGGGGTAAATGGATTTCCTGAGGAACATGAAGACGCGGTCAAAGCTGCTGTTGAGCTTCACGGCGCTCATCGTATTCGTGCTGGGGCTCGGGGCGCTGAGCATCGAGAGGCTCACAAACATGAAAGGCGACCTCCAGTCGCTCTACGCCGACAGGTTCGTGCCTGCGGTCGATCTCGGAATGATTAACAATCAGCTTGCGTTCATACGCATAGGCGCCCTGCAGATAATGAACGAGCCGGACAAGACCAAGCAGAGGGCGATATTCGACAAGGCCTCTGAGGCCGAGCAGGAGACCAACCAGCTCATCGAGAAGTACGGCGCCACCTACATGGTGGACGAGGAGAAGAAGGTATTCGACGAGCTCAAGAGCTCATGGACCGCCTACAACGATTCCAGGCTCAATACGTACAGGTGGGCCATCGAAGGCGACGTGGCCAGGGCAAAGAACAACGCCCTCACGGACGCAGGCCCGAAGTTCAATGTCCTCGACAGCAAGATAAAGAGGCTCATCGAGATACAGGGCGAGGTAGGGCTCGAGCTCAATAACCACGCCAACGAGGACTTCGTATTCACCAGGAACGTCGTGATAATAGCGACTCTGATAGCAATAGGCCTTGCGATTGCGCTGGTATTCATACTGACGAGCCTCATTGCCAAGCCGCTCGCCCAGGTTACCTCGGTCGCTAACAAGCTCTCTGAAGGCGACCTTTCCATCGACGTCGACGCCAGGGGCAATGACGAG
>CAZDUP010000066.1:0-9424 GCA_964508625.1 uncultured Thermodesulfobacteriota bacterium | reverse complement strand
CATTGACCGGGCAGATGCTGTCTTCTCTGCCGTGGACGAGGAGAACTGGCACGTCTATCGCCTTCAGCTCTTCGCGCATGTCTATCGTATATAGCGCCTCAAGTGCCTTTGTTATCTCATCGAACTTGAACTTCGGGAAACAGCCCGGTACATTCCCTTCGCATGATATCGGGCCGGGATACCTGTACCTCGATATGAAGGCCTTTGCCTCGTCAGTCGCCGCCTCGCCGGAAGTGAAGTTGAGCGAATAGAACCTCTCTGTTGCTGAGGCCGCGTCCTTTTTCATGTCCATTATCATCCGCTTCACGAGGGCCTTTGACTGGCCCCACGGGAAATCGTCCCTTTCGACAAAGCACGGGGTCGAGCCAACGAGCACAAGTGCCTTGAACCTGTTCTTCAGGACCGGCTGTGCTGCAATGAGGGCCTGGGAGCCCAACGACCAGCCCACGCCTATGAGGTCCTGCTTCTTCCCTGTTACGTGGCGTGTTATCTCCTCGATCGCAGGTCTCAGCGTGGCCTCGTTCCAACTTGCTTTTCCGCCGTGTCCCGGCAGGTCGATTGAAATCGACCCGGCGAACTCATTTGAGACAGCCTCCCAGACACCGCTGTCTGTTGCCCATCCGTGGACGAATACGAGGTCAGTTGGCATCAAAGGCCTCGATCATGGCGGTTGCCGCCTTTTCAACGTGGTCAGCGGTGTGGGCGGAAGAGAGAGTTGCCCTGAGCCTTGCCATGCCATCAGGCACGGTAGGCGGCCTGATACCTTGAATGAACACGCCCTTTTCAAGGAGTGCCGCTGATATCTTCATCGCCCTCAACGCTTCCCCTGCAAGCACAGGCACAATAGGCGTTCTGCTGCCCAGCGTCTCCAATCCGGCCCCACAGAGGCGTTCCCTTAGCCCCTCCGTATTCTCCCATAGCCTCTTTACAATAGATGGCTCTTCCTCTATCAGATCGATAGCCTTTGCAGCCGCTGCGCAGACCGAAGGCGGCAGGGCTGTCGTGTAGATGAATGGCCTCGCCTTTGATATGAGGAGGTCTATTATCTCTTTTCTTGCAGCCACGAACGCTCCGAATGAGCCCAGGGCCTTGCCGAGCGTGCCCATCTGTATGATCTCAGGGTCTTGTATGCCCAAGTGCTCGAGGCTGCCTCGTCCATTGCCGAGCACGCCTGTCGCGTGCGCGTCGTCTATTATGAGCATTGCACCGCAGCTTCGGGCTAACGAGCTTATTTCATTGAGCGGCGCTATGGTGCCGTCCATGCTGAATACACTGTCGGTAATTATTATCTTCTTTTTCGCCTTCGATTTATTCAGCAGGCTCTTCAGCGCGTCTACGTCCCTGTTCGCGTACCTGCTTACTCTTGCCCTGCTGAGGACGCATGCATCGACTATGGATGCATGGTTCAACCTGTCGGAGAATACCTCGGTGGTCCTGTCCGCGAGCGTTGAGAGGAGCGCGAGGTTGGCGTTATAGCCCGAGTTGAAGAGGAGTACTGCCTCTGCGTCTTTGAAGCGGCGTATCCGCTCTTCGAGCATTACATGCGCCTCCATGGTGCCTGAGACGAGTCGGGATGCGCCTGCGCCTGCTCCCCATCTTTCTGTTGCCTCGATTGCAGCCTTCTTCACAAGTGGGTGGTTTGCAAGGCCCAGGTAATCGTTGGAGCACATGAGGATGACCTCTCGGCCGTCGAGCTTCACAACAGGCCCCTGCGGCCCTTCAACGGCCTTGAAGGCGCGCCTTAGGCCAAGCCCTTCGAGCCTGGCAAGTTCTTCTCTTATGTCATTTATCATGCGGATTACTTGTAGCCCCTGGGCTTCAATCCCAAGTCTGAGAGCATCCTGAGGTCGTCACTGGGGTCCCTGCCGGGCGTGGTCAGATAATTGCCAATCATCATGCCGTTTGCGCCAGCGGCGAATATGAGGGGCTGGAGGTCGCGCAGGTTCACCTGCCTGCCGCCGCAGACGATTATGTCCTTTGAAGGCAGCATGAGGCGGGCAATTGCTATTATCCTGAGGCATTCGAAAGGCGTAAGGTTCTCTGCCTGTTCAAGCGGTGTGCCGGGCCTCGGGTTCAAAAAGTTTATGGGTATCGAATCGACGTCAAGCTCTTTGAGAGTAGAGAAAAGTTCTACCCTTACGTCCCAGCCCTCTCCGAGGCCGAAGATCCCGCCAGAGCATACGTGGAAGCCCAATGACTTGGCAATCCGAACGACATTCACGTCGTCTTCGTAGTCGTGGGTCGTGCAGACCTTTGGGAAGAAGCTCCGTCCTGTCTCGAGGTTATGGTGATAGCTCTCAAGTCCGCTCTCCCTTAGCCTCTTCAGGGTATCAGTGGTGAGTATGCCCAACGAGGCGCAGCTTTCGACCTCGAGCCCCTCGCGCATGGCTTTTATCGCCTCGCTCAGTATTGCAACGTCACGTTCCTTTTCTATGCGTGTGCCGCTCGTTACAATCGAGAACTCTCTCGCGCCGGCGGCAGCCGCCTCTTTTGCGGCATTGAAGAGCGCGGAGGCATCGGACATCGGGTACTCAGGGGAGCCGGTCGAATATTTCACTGACTGGGCGCAGAAGGAGCAGTCCTCCTTGCAGAGGCCGCTCTTTGCGTTCACTATTGAGCAGAGGTTGACCTCGATGCCCTTGTGATGGCGCCTGACCCGCTCGGTCACTGAGAGCAGGTCGAAGATGGCGGAATCCGGCAGCCCGGTTATTGCAAGGGCCTCTTCATGTGAGAGGCCCTCTGCAGAAAGGCCTTTTCTGAGTGCGGCAGAGATTATTTTTTCCAATTAAAATCCTTTGAATATCCGGTATGTACAGATGAAATAGCACAGGCAGGGCTTGATTGTCAACTCCATATGTTTGCTCAGTTGACAATCACTTGGGGCAGGATTTCAGATTCTCTCGTCAGGTCCTATTGACTGCACGGACTGTTTTATCTTGAGCGACCTGGCAAGCGCGCTCACACGGCTTCTGAGGGCCTTCTCTGATGACCTGTTTGGACAGAAGACCTCTGCCGAGATGATGATGAGCCTGCCTTCCGCCACGGCCTTTGTCTCCATCGCAGTAAGCTCGGACCTGGTCTCATCGATGACCTTCAGGAGCCTGCATATGGTCCCGGCCCTGTTCCGGCCGTGAAGCGTGACAACAATGTTGCCGGGGTGCGCCTCTGTGCGCCTTTTCAGGGCCGTTGACCTTACAAGTACATCCTTGAGCTTGCGAGTTGCAGCTGAAAGGCCCTTTCTGTCGCCCCCTATGACCTCTGAAACAAGGGCGAATTCGCCGTCAAAGCAGGCGAGCACAGAATCTCCCGCAAGGCAGCGCCCCTTCTCAAGGGACTTGAATATCCCTGCCATGCCTCGCTTTTTCGGACCGCATGCAAGTAGAGCGAACCTCTTCATAGGGCTGCTCCTTTCGTCTCATAATTGAGAGGTGATTTGGAACGAGCGCAGGAGTCCGGTTTCAGGGGGAGGGGGCGAAAGTGGGGATATCGTATGAATATTCGTCTGGCCATGTCCAAAGTCTATCATGAGCCGTTACAAAAGTCAGCGGAGATTTTATCACAGCGACTTAATTTTTCTCCTGAAGAGGTCCCGTTTCATGTTCGTTATCCTGTCGAGGAAGAGTATTCCGTCAAGGTGGTCGATCTCGTGCTGAAAGGCTATGGCCTCAAGTCCTTTGGCAGCTATCTCCCGTTCAATGCCGTCCGGGGCAATGCCCCTCACGACGACCTCTTCGGCCCGCTGGATATTTGCTGTGTACTCTGGCACCGAAAGGCAGCCCTCCCTGGCTTTTTTATCGCCGGTAGCAGATATTATGACAGGGTTTATGAGCACGACGAGGCCGGAGCCAGGCTCACGCGGAGTAACGTCAACGGCTATTATCCGAAGGGGAACACCGGCCTGCGGCGCGGCAAGGCCGACGCCCGGCGTAGACCTGAGCGTGGCTACCAGCTCTTCGATGAACCCGGCTATCGAGGCGTCTATGACCTCGACCGGGCTCGACGGCTGCTTTAATACCGGGTCAGGGTATATCCTTATCTCTAGCAAAGGCATGCGTCAGAGGACCTCTGCGTCTTCGACCTGCTTTATTGATATGGTCACGCCGAGGGTCCTCTCAAGGGACGAAAGCTCCTCTTCGAGAAGGGAGATGTTCGCGCCATCCGGGATATAGGCTTCGATGAGCATTATGTATACCGGAGGCGAGCCTATGACCTTTGTCTCGAGATCCGTGATATTGACATCCATTGACGCGAGGAGACCGGTGGTCTTATAGACTATCCCGGCCTTGTCAGCTCCGTGGAGTGTTATGAGGTAATTGCCAGGAGGGCTTTCCTCGAGGCGAGGCCCAAGCTCCTTGAACTGGATGGACAGGCCCAGTGCGCTCTCTATCTTACGGAGGTCGGCTGCTAGGCCTTTTGGGTCTGCGCCCTGGGGCATTGCTCCGATAAGTATTATGGAGAACTCGTCTTCTATGGAGGTCATGGACGAGTCCTCTATGTTGCAGTCGTGCTCAAAGAGGGCCTTTGTCACTGCCGCGATTATGCCCGGCCTGTCAGGGCCTATTGCCGTAAGGGCGAACCTCTTCATTTTCCCTCCTTGCGCTGCTTTGTGGCCTTCATGCTCTCCGTTATCGTCTTCTCGTAACCCCTGTCACTGGGCTTGTAGTACTCCTGGCCCTTGAGCCTATCGGGAAGATAGTCCTGCTCGACTTGAGCATCCTTGAAGCTGTGCGGGTACTTGTAGCCCTTGCCATAGCCCAGCCCCTTCATGAGCTTTGTGGGCGCGTTCCGTATGTGCAAAGGCACCGGGAGCGCGCCGTGCTTTCTTATTTCGTCAGCCGCCCCGAGATAGGCCATGTACGATGCGTTTGACTTGGGCGCGGTTGCGAGATATGTCACTCCCTGCGCCAGAGGTATCCAGCCCTCTGGCATGCCTATGAAATCGACCGCGTCCTTTACGTTTATGGCGACCCTTAGGGCTTCCGGGTCGGCGTTGCCTATGTCCTCTGAGGCGAATATGACCATGCGCCGCGCTATGAAGAGCGGCTCTTCGCCAGCCTCTACCATGCGGGCAAGCCAGTAGAGGGCTGCATGAGGGTCGCTTCCGCGCATGGACTTTATGAAGGCGGATATGACGTTGTAGTGCTCTTCGCCCGACTTGTCGTAAAGGAGGGCCTTTCTCTGCATCGCCTCCTGGGCGGCCTCCATAGTGACGCGCCTTGTGCCTGATCCGTCAGGCTGCGAGATCATGTAGGCTGCCTCTAGCGCGTTCAAGGCTGTCCTCGCGTCGCCTGCCGAGACGTCGGTCAGAAAGTCTAGCACATTGCCATCGAGCTCTGCCTTCATATTGCCGAGGCCCTGTTCCCTGTCTTCCATTGCGCGGGTAAGTATCTTTTTCAGGGCATCGGGAGAGAGCGCTTCGAGCACAAGCACCTTGCACCTGGAGAGAAGCGGCGCGTTTACCTCAAAAGAGGGGTTCTCGGTAGTCGCGCCAATGAGGGTTATGGTGCCGTCTTCCACGCTGTGCAAAAAGGCGTCCTGCTGGGCCTTGTTGAACCTGTGTATCTCATCGACAAAAAGGACGGTCTTTTTGCCGCGCCGCAGGTTCTCCTTCGCAATCTTTATTACTTCCCTTATCTCTTTTACCCCGGAGAGCACGGCCGAGAACTCGACGAACTCTGCTTTAGACGCCTCGGCCACTATGCGGGCAAGGGTGGTCTTCCCTGTTCCAGGCGGCCCCCAGAGAATGAGCGAGGGCAGCTCTCCTTTTTTGAGGACCCTGTCGAGGAGCTTGCCCTCTGCCACGAGGTGCTCCTGGCCGATGAACCCGGATATGGACCGTGGCCTCATCCTGTCAGCCAGGGGAGATGGGTTGAGCCCCTTTTCAGGCCTGTTGAAAAGCTCCATTTCCATGCTGAAATACTCCTTTAAGATATATTAATACAAGCGATAAGAAAAGGGAAGGCATGGGATAGGCTATTGATTTGCCTGCTTTCTTTTTTCCAAAAAAGAAAGTAAGATGGTTCAAAACAGCCCGGAAGTGAAGCGAATGCGCATAGCCATAATAGGTGGCACGTACAATCCCATACACTACGGACACCTGAGGATAGCGGAGGAGGCGAGGGAGGCTTTTTCCTTTGAGAGGGTCATATTCATGCCCACCTACATCACCCCGCACAAGCTGAAGGAATCGCTTACCTTGCCTGAGACAAGGTTTGAGATGGTAAAGGCTGCCATCGCGGGCAACCCTGCATTCGAGGTCTCTGACATGGAGATACGGCGAGAGGGCAGGTCTTTTACCATCGATACGGTGAGGGAGATAAAGGCGGCAGAGCCATCGGCAGAGGTGAGCCTCATCATAGGCAACGATTCGTTCAACGAGATAACCACGTGGTGCGAATACGAGGAGCTTTTCAGGCTCTCGAGCTTTGTCGTTGTACAGAGGCCGCACCACATTTCGAAGAAGCCGGGCGAGGCCCTGCCGGTTGAACTGGCTGGTAAGTTCTGGTATGATTCTGAAAACCAGTCCTATGCCAATTCCTACGGCAATTCTGTTACTTACCTTGGAACGACCTTGATGGACATCTCATCGTCCTCCATAAGGGAGAAGGTAAGGAAAGGCGAGTCAGTAAGGTATCTCCTGCCTGAGAGCGTCATCGAAATAATCGAGGCGCGCGGGCTGTACAAATAACCCAAAAGGAGCCGCAAAACTGGAACCCAAGAAAAAGGCGCTCGAGATCGCCAGGCTGGCCCTCGACAAGAAGGCGGAGAAGGTCGTAATACTCAATATCAAGAAGCTCTCTGCAGTATCCGACTACCTGCTGATATGCAGCGCGGAGTCCGAGAGGCAGGTCCAGGCAATAGCCTCTTCGATCGAGGAGGGGCTCAAGAAAGCCGGGGAGAGGCCGCTCGGAATTGAGGGCACCGTAGAGGGCAAGTGGGCCCTCATGGACTACAACGACGTGGTGGTGCACATCTTCCTCGAACGGGTGAGGTCGTTCTACGACCTCGAAGGCCTCTGGGCAGAGGCTCCACAGACCGAGGTAGCTGAGAAGATACGGCAGAAGGTCGGCGCAAAGTCCGATAAGCCTGCCTCGAAGAAAAAGGGCTCGTAAAAAGCAGGATGAATATCTGCTTCCTCTGCGTGGGCAAGGTAAAGAAGGCCGGTGTCGGCGAGGCTGCTGCCGAGTACCTCAAGAGGATCAAAAGGTACATTGGCGTGGAAGTCATCGAGGTAAAGGACGAAACAGCTTCTTCCAGGATGCCCAGGGAAGACGTGCTCAAGGGCGAGGGTGAGCGGCTGCTCTCAAAGACAAAACCTGGAGATTACATCGCTGTCCTTGCGGACTCAGGCAGGGAGATGACCTCGCAGGGCCTCTCGAAGCATATAGAGGGGCTTATGAATACGGGCAGAAAGCGGCTGGTCTTCATTGTAGGCGGCTCGTACGGGATACATGAGAACGTCTACAACAGGGCGGATATAGTGCTGTCGCTTTCGAGGATGACGCTGCCGCATGACATTGCGAGGCTTGTCCTTTATGAGCAGGTTTACAGGGCGTTCACCATAATAAGGAACGAGCCCTATTCGCATTAGCAGGCTGCACCAAAAGTCCATCTGCTGCGTTGGCTTCAAACGCTCGTCGCTGCGACGTACATGAAGAGTACGACTCGCTCCTTGCTTCCTCGACGCAAAAGCATATGGAGCTTTTTGTGCAGCCTGAATAAGATTAGCCCGTAAAAAATGGAGCAGAGATGTACACAAAAATCCTGTTGGTCTTCATCATCGTCATCCTTGGAGTCTTCTTCTTCCTCCACACGCAAAACCCCGGAAACATGACCTTCGTCGTGACCGCGGAGCACACATACGTGCTCTCTCCGACGCTACTTCTTTTCTTCGGTTTCTTCGCCGGGGTGGTGCTCGCCGTGCTGAACTCGCTACTTGCAGACGCGAGGCGGGCGCTAAAGGAGATGAAGGAGAGAAAAGAGAAGAAGCTCCTTGCCCAGGCTGACGAGAACTACAGGAAGGGTATGGAGCTGCTCGTGAAGGGCGATACCTCGACCGCGAGGGAGCTCATGGAAAAGGCTTACAGGGCCAAGCCAAACGACACGGGCGTCATCATAAGCCTTGCTGAGACTTATATGAGAGAGAACAGGCCCGATGAGTCCATAAAGGTCCTTGAGAGCGGCTATCTCACTAACCCTTCGTCCATCGGCATACTGAGCTCGCTTGCGAGGTGCGCGGCTGAATCAGGGGACGTGGCCAGGGCTGCAAAGGCCTTCGAGGACGTCATACGCCTCGACCCCAGGAACATGTACGCCCTTAAGAAGCTCCGCGACTTGAGGATACAGGACTCTGCCTGGTCAGAGGCAGCGAGGCTCCAGAGGAGCATCATCGAGAACGAAAGGAACGAAGAGGCTGAGAAGAAGGAGAGGAGCCTCCTTACTGGACTGCTCTACGAATCGGCAAGGCATTCAATGGGCGAGGGCAAGCTCTCGGAGGCCCTCATACGGCTGAAGGAAGTGCTGAAGAACGACGACTCGTTCATGCCCGGCCACGTGCTCCTGGGCGACGTGCTCGACAGGCAGGGCAACACCGCCAACGCCGCAAAGGTCTGGGAAAAGGCGCTCAACAAATTCCAGAACCCGGAGGCGCTCATCCTCCGCCTCGAAGACCTCTGCATAAGAGAATCCGCTCCGGAGAGGATACTTGAGAGATACAACAGGGAGATACTCACGCACCCGAACGGCATGAACATGAGGCTGCTCCTCGCACGTCTCTATCTCAGGCTCGAGATGGTGGACAACGCCATAGAGGAGCTCGAGAGGCTTCAGAACGAAGGCGAGGACGGGTTCTATCATTCGGTGCTGCTCGCAGAGGCCTATCTGAGGCGCAAGCAGGGCGGCAGGGCAGCCCATCTCTTTCACAGGGCCCTCGGCCTCGACAGGGAGTATACGCCACACTTCAAGTGCTCCTGTGGGGCAAATGCCGTCTCATGGAGCGCGCGCTGCGAATCATGCGGCCAGTGGAACACCCTTGTAATGAGAGGCATACAGGGGCAGCTCAAAGCCCCTGCCTTACGCAAACTTTTCTGATCCAGGCATGAAATAAGGCCCATCTGCTTTGTTGTCTCGTCGCTCCCCCGATTTACCGGGGCCTCTCATATGGACCTTTTTGAGCTGCCTGGAAAGCGTATTTTTCAGTAAATCGAAAAATTCCCGGAGATTTGAAATTGAAGAAGGTCTGCCTTATCGTCCTCGATGGCTGGGGCCTGAACCCCGGCAGCGAGGGCAATGCCATAGCGAAAGCCTCTACGCCCAATTACAAGCGCCTGCTCAAAGAATACCCCTCGACGGCCATAGACACATCAGGCCGCGCGGCAGGGCTCCCGGACGGGCAGATGGGCAACTCTGAGGTCGGGCACCTTAC